>CAYQMQ010000107.1:0-7122 GCA_964418395.1 uncultured Actinomycetota bacterium | reverse complement strand
CCGAGCGCGAACAGCTTCTTGGCCGGCAACAGCTTGTAGTCGACGGCGCCGGCCTCCTGCGCCAGATAGCGGCAGTGGGCGTCCAGGCTGAACGGCCGGGGCACCTTCAGCGTGGTCCACAGCTTGTAGTCGCTGCCGGCGGTGTCGCGGTCGGTGCTGCGGGTGACGACGTGGCCGGTGAAGGGGTCCTGCTCGAACATGAAGTCGAAGGCGTCGTTGAGCCGCTCCGACGGCACCCGCCAGGCCACCAGCGCCCCGGGCGCCAGGCTGGTGGACAGCAGGGTCTGGCGGACCCGTCGGATCGTACCCGCATCCAGCATCGCTGCGATCCGGGCGACGACGGTGTCGAGATCGACACCGGAAGCGTCGGCGATCGTGTGCAGCGGGTAGCGGTGAAAACCCTCCACCCGGTCTTCGGACACCGCCAGGATGGCGGCGTTGACGGGATCGTCGACGTGGGCGGGGATCGTCGCGGTGGTCATGGGGTCGAGTCTAGCTACGGCTCCTCCGACGACCAGTGCGCCCGCCATCGCTCGGCGAGGTGGTCGCTGCCGGGCTCGGCGGCGATGCGGGCCAGCTCGGCGCGCACCAGCTCGGCGGCGGCAGCCACCTCCTGCTCGTCGCCGGTGAGGCGCACCAGGCAGTCCGGGCCGGGATACGAGCCGATGCGCACGTCCGGGAAGCGATGCGTCAGCCGGCGCAGCAGCGGGGACAGCACGGACTCGGGGTAGGGGTGGGTGAGCTCCTCGGTGTGGGTGGGCTCGCCGCGGCCGGCCACCAACGCCGGCTCGACGCTCTGCTCGGTGATCCGGCGCAGCTCGCTGGGGATGCCGGGCAGCACGGCGATGGCCGCGCCGTCGGCGTCGAGGCCGCCGTCGATGTCGACGGCGACGCCGGGCGCCATCCCGCCGGATTCGGGCAGCAGCCGGGCGCCGTCGGGCACCAGGGCCATGGAGCGGATGGCCTCCTCCTGCTCGGCCGGGGTGTCGGCGCCCGAGTCGGCTCGCTCGCGGAGGGCGGCGGTGATGCGGGCGTCGAGCTCGGGGTGGGTCACCAGCCCGACGCCGAGCAGGCCGGCCACCGCGTCCATGGTCAGGTCGTCGGGGGTCGAGCCGATGCCCCCCGAGGTCAGCACCAGGCGGGGGCGGGAGCGGTCGAGCTCGGCGCGCAGATGGGCGATGATGGCGCCCGCCTCGTCCGGGACGGTCACGATCCGGTCGAGCGGCACCCCGTGGTGGCGCAGCCGCTCGGCCAGCCACCCCGAGTTGGTGTCGCGGACATAACCCGCAAGAATCTCGTCGCCGATCACCACGATCGAGGCCCGCAGCCGAGTCATCGCCTCCCAGGATAGTGACCTGATCCCTTTACGATGAGCCGGTCCCGCCCCCGGACCCAGGAGCTTGGCGTGTACCACGTGAGCCGCGACGACGCTCGCAGCGATCTGATGCTGTCCATCGCCGTGTTCGTGTTCGGGCCGATCGCGCTGGCGTTGCTGTTGCAGGCCGTGGGGCTGGCCAACCTCATCGGCAGCGGCATCAGCGGTCGGCTGCTGCTGATCGTCGTCGGTGTGGGCGCCACGATGGTGGTGCCGCTGCTGTTGATGCGTTACCGCGGCGAGCGACCCGCGGTGGTGTTGGGGCTCGGGTCGGGCGACCGGACGTTGTCAACCGGGCTCATCGCGGCCGTGCCGCTGTTGGTGGTGGGCGCCATCGCCCTGCTGCTGGCGGAGCCCGGCGACCGGATGATCCTCGAGCACCCGCTGATCGCCCTGCGGGTGGGCAATCCGCTGGGGGTGCTCGTGCGGCTGGTCGTGTGGGTGTCGGTGATCGGGCTGGCCACGTACGCGACCGTGAAGGCCCGGGATGCCTTCGGCAGCTTTCCGCGCCCCGTGGACGAGGCGGCCTGGCGGATCGGGCGGATCCTGGCGATCGCGGCGGCGGTGACCACGCTGCTGGCCATCCTCGTGGTGGTGGCCCAGGGTGGCGGGGCGGCAACGGCGCTAGGCCGGCTGCTGTGGCCCCTCGGCGTCGCCGGCGCCGTGTGGGTGATCCTGCGCCGGACCAGCGGCGGCGGGGGCACCACGTCGATCGCGGCACTGGTCACCCCCACCGTCATCGCCGCGGTGGGCAACTTCGCCCTGGCCCTGTTCAACCCGGCCGCGCTGGTGTTCAGCCTCTATGCGGCCACGCTGTCGGGCGGGGTCGGTCTCGGCGTGGGCATCCTCGCCGAACGGACCCGCCGGGCCGGGGGGATCTTCGTGCTGGCGGCGCTGATCGCGCTGGGCACCAGCCTTCCCACCCCGGTGCGCGTCTTCTTCTGAGGCGTGCCACGCGGCCCTCCCCGCCCCCGGGTGGCGCCGGCGAGGCTCTAGGGTGGCGGCCGACGTCGACGTGTCCGCGAGGAGGCGCCATGAGCGAACGGCCGTTTCAGTTCGTGATGAAGGGCGTCACCAAAGTGGTGCCGCCCCAGCGCGAGGTGCTGTCCGACATCTGGCTGTCGTTCTTTCCGGGCGCCAAGATCGGGGTGCTCGGGGCGAACGGCGCGGGCAAGTCCTCGCTGCTGCGGATCATGGCCGGCGAGGACACCGACTTCGAGGGGGAGGCCTGGCCCGCTTCCGGCGTGCGGGTGGGCTATCTGCCCCAGGAACCCCAGCTCGACCCGGCCAAGGACGTGCGCGGCAACGTGATGGACGGCGTTGCCGAGGCCGCCCGTCTGTTGGAGCGGTTCAACGAGCTGTCGGCCAAGATGGGCGAGCCGCTGGACGACGACGAGATGACCAAGGTCTACGAGGAGTTCGCCGAGGTCCAGGACGCCATCGACGCGGCCAACGCCTGGGACCTGGACCGCACCCTCGAGATCGCCATGGACGCGCTGCGGGTGCCGGCGGGCGATGCGGACGTCAGCGTCCTGTCCGGCGGCGAGCGCCGGCGGGTGGCGCTGTGCCGCGAGCTGCTCGCCCGCCCCGACCTGCTGCTGCTCGACGAGCCCACCAACCACCTGGACGCCGAGAGCGTGGCCTGGCTGGAGCACCACCTCGCCGAGTACCCCGGCACCGTCGTGGCCGTCACCCACGACCGCTACTTCCTGGACAACGTCGCCGGCTGGATCCTCGAGCTCGACCGCGGCAAGGGCCATCCCTTCGAGGGCAACTACTCGGCGTGGCTGGAGCACAAGCGCGAGCGCCTGGCCCAGGAGGAGAAGGCCGAGCACGCCCGCCTCAAGACGATCGAGCGGGAGAAGGAGTGGATCGACGCGTCGCCGAAGGCGCGCCAGGCCAAGGCCAAGGCCCGCATCAAGGACTACGAGGCGATGCTGTCGCAGCGGCCGGCCGAGCGGGTGGGCACCGCCGAGATCGTGCTGCCCGACGGCCCGCGCCTGGGCGATCTCGTGGTCGAGGCGGACTCGGTCGCCAAGGGCTACGAGGACACCCTGCTGTTCGAGGACCTGACGTTCTCGCTGCCGCCCGGCGGCATCGTGGGCGTCGTGGGCCCGAACGGCGCCGGCAAGACCACGCTGTTCCGCATGATCGTGGGAGCTCACGCCCGCGCGCACGATTTGGAGCCCCCGGCGGTGGCCGAAGAGCCCGATGAGGGCACGCTGCGGGTCGGGTCCACCGTCCGGCTGTCCTACGTCGACCAGACCCGCGACGCCCTCGACGACGACGCCACGGTGTTCACCGAGATCACCGGCGGCCACGACGTCATCGACGTGGGTGGCCGCGAGGTCAAGGGGCGGGCCTACGTGGCCCAGTTCAACTTCTCCGGGACCGACCAGCAGAAGCGGGTCGGCGACTGCTCCGGCGGTGAGCGCAACCGCATCCACCTGGCCAAGCTGCTGCAGTCCGGCGGCAACCTGCTGCTGCTGGACGAGCCGTCCAACGACCTGGATGTCGACACGCTGCGCGCGCTCGAGGAAGCCCTGCTCAACTTCGCCGGCTGCGCGGTGGTCATCAGCCACGACCGGTGGTTCTTGGACCGCATCGCCACCCACACCCTCGCGTTCGAGGGCGACAGCCAGGTGTGGTGGTTCGAGGGCCCCTACAGCCAGTACGAGGAGGAGCGGCGCCGCCGGCTCGGCGCCGAGGCCGACCAGCCGCAGCGGATCAAGTACCGGCCGCTGCGGCGCCGGGGGTCGTGACCCCCGCGGTTCGCCCCCGGACATGCTTTGCCCGGACATGCGGAGAGGCCCCCGCGCGGGCGGAACGGGGGCCTCTCTCGAGCGCCGAGTGACGGCTGCGGGCGGGACCGTCTGGCGCGGGGAATAAGCTTGGTGTCTGCCTGGGGCTGTGAGGAGGAAGGAAGAGGCCCCCGTGGTCGGGCGGGGGCCTCTTGGCGCCGAATGACGGCTGCGGGCGGGACCGTCTGGCGCGGTGATGAACTTGGGCGTGCGGCGGGTCGCGGTGCGACCGCGTCTGCGCTGTCATCCGTCAGTGTTTCCAACGCACGATCGCTTACACATGTTCCTGGCGATCGTCAAATCTTTTGGGCGACGCTCGGGCGAGCGGGCTCCACCGCGACCCCCAGCATCCCCGCGGCCCAGGCCACGGTGCCGCCCGCGCCGTCCGCCGCCGCCTGGTCGACCGTCGCCAGGGCGGTGGGCGTGTCGAGATCGTTGTCGAGCGCGGCGCCGATCCGGTCTTCGGCGGCGCGGTCGCGGTGGGCGTTGGCGCCGGCCGCGGACCGCCACCGGGCGAGCGTCTCGTCGGCGCCGCCCATGGCGCTCTCGTCATAGTCCCACGCCTGACGGTAGTGGTGGCCCAGCAGCAGCAGCCGGATCGCCGCGGGGTCCCAGCGCTGCATCAGGTCGGACAGGAACACGAGGTTGCCCCCGGACTTGGCCATCTTCGCCCCGCCGACGCCGACCATGCCGGTGTGCAGCCAGAAGCGCGCGAACGGCGACTGCCCGGTGAGGTGCTCGGCTTGCACGACCTCGGCCTCGTGATGGGGGAACACGAGATCGGTGCCGCCACCGTGCAGGTCGATCGTGGGGCCGAGCTCCTCCATGGCCATGGTGGAGCACTCGATGTGCCAGCCCGGCCGGCCCGGCCCCCAGGGGCTGTCCCAGGCGGGTTCCCCGTCTGCGCTCGGCTGCCACAGGAGGAAATCCAAAGTGTCACGTTTGCCCGATGCGTCCGGGTCACCCCCTTTGGCGGCGAACTGCTCGAGCATCGTGGCGCGGTCGAGTTGCGACAGCGCCCCGAACCGGTCCGAGGCCTGCGTGTCGAAGTAGACGCGCCCGTCGTCCAGGGCGTAAGCGGCGCCGGCGTCGACCAGGCCGGCCACGGCGGTTTGGATCGCGGGGACGGCGGCGGTGGCGTGCGGCGTCGCCGTGGGCGGCCGGCAGCCCAGCGCCGCCAGCTCCTCGTCGAACCGGGCCGTCTCCGTGGCGGCCAGCTCGCGGAAGTCGACGTTGCGTTCGGCCGCGGTGCGCAGGATGTCGTCGTCCACGTCGGTGACGTTGCGGGCGTGCAGGACCCGATGGCCGCGGGCCTCGAGCCAGCGCGCCAACGCGTCGAACTGGACGTAGGTGAACGCGTGGCCCAGATGGGAGGCGTCATAGGGCGTGATGCCGCACACGTACAAGCGCACGGTCCGGGGGGCGCACAGCGGGTGCAGCGCACGAGTGCGGGTGTCGTGGAGTCTCACGGGTGACCTCGCGTCGGGGGCCGGGGCATCAGCGGATGAACGCTCAACGGCGCCGGGATATGCCGCCGCGCAACGATTGGAACGCCAACAGCACCAGAATGACACCGATCGTGCCCGGACACCCGAGTGGCCATCAGCCGCAGTCGCGGTGGGCGCCAGCGGCCGCGACCGGCGTCCAGGTGCGGCGGTGCAGCGGGCACGGGCCCCACCGGTCGAGACCGGCCAGGTGGGTGGGCGTGGGATAGCCCTTGTTGTCGGCGAAGCCGAACGCCGGCCAGGCAGGGGCCGTGTCGCGCATCCACTCGTCGCGGGCCACCTTGGCGATCACCGACGCCGCCGCCACCGAAGCGCAACGGGCGTCGCCGTCAACCCACGTCTCGTTGATCGTGCCATAGCCCGCCAGGAAGTCCCAGGCGCCGTCCAACAGCAACACGTCGGGACGCAGGGCGAGGGCGTCCACCGCGCGGGCGGCGGCCCGCTGCATCGCGGGGCTCATGCCGTCGCGGTCGATCTCGTCGTTGGAGGCCCATCCCACCCCGATCGCCAGCGCCCGCTCGGCCAGCCGGTCGGCGAGGCGCTCGCGTTCGTCGGGCCACAGCAGCTTGGAGTCGCGCAGCCGGTGCAGCCGCCGGTGGCGGGGCAGCACCACCGCGGCGTAGGTGACCGGCCCGGCCCAAGCTCCCCGGCCGACCTCGTCGACGCCTGCCACGACGGCGCCCTCGGCCCACCAGCGCTGCTCGGCGTCGAGACGGGGTGGGCGACCGGGCGTCGGCCGCCGTCGCGCCGGCCGGGCGGAAGCGGAAGGAGAGGGGGAGGGGGGCGGCGTCACTGATCGGCCTCCCGTGCCCGTGTCGGCGGATCCCATGCTGGCGCAGAACAGGCTACTGCGTGCGCCCCTCACCGAGGGTGGCCTCCAGCTCGAGCCGCTCGTCGCCGCGCAACACCTCGAGGGCGACCGTGTCGCCGGGGTCGCGGGCCCGCACCATGCCGGCCAGCTCGGGGAACGAGGTGACGTCCTCGCCGTCGAAGCCGACGATGATGTCGCCCTGTTGCAGGCCGGCCTCGTCGGCGCCGCTGCCGGGCTCGACGGCGCGGATCACCGCGCCCTCGCGGGTCTCGAGGCCGTACAGCTCGGCGGTGCGTGGGTCGACGCTGTGGCCTTGGACGCCGAGCTGGGCGAAGCGGACCTCGCCGGTGTCGATGATCTGGTCGGCGATCGGGCCGGCGTTGGTGACCGGCACGGCGAAGCCGATGCCGATGTTGGTGCGCTGGGGTCCGAGGATCGCGGTGTTGATGCCGATCACCTCGCCGTCGGCGTTGACCAGCGGGCCGCCGGAGTTGCCCGGGTTGATGGGGGCGTCGGTCTGGATCACGTCGGTCAGCGGCGTGTCGGGCACGCTGCGGCCGACGGCGCTGACGACCCCGGTGGTGACGGTGGCGTCCAGCCCGAACGGCGAGCCGATGGCGATGGCGGTCT
>CAYQMQ010000106.1:0-7126 GCA_964418395.1 uncultured Actinomycetota bacterium | reverse complement strand
CCGCAGGCGGCGCACGCGGCCAGCGTGGGGTGGTAGCCGGCCACCGAGGCCAGGCGCAGCAGGTAGGCGTCCAGCACCGCGGCGGGCTCGGGCGGGTCGCCGTCCAGGGTCACCAGCGCGTCGCGCAGCAGCAGGAACAGCGACACGTTGCGCTCGCCCTCCTGGGCGACCCGGTCGGCGGCCTCGACCATGGTCTGGCCGCACGCCGACCGCACCCAGTCGGCGCGCACGTCGGCGAACGAGCGGACCAGCTCGGCCTGCCCGATCACGTCCAGGCTCTTGCCGGTGTGCAGCTGCACGTCCACGAAGCTGTAGGGCTCCAAGCGGGCGCCGAATCGGCTGCCGGGGCGGCGCACGCCCTTGGCGACCGCGCGGACCTTGCCCTGCCCGGTCGACAGGAGGTGGCAGATCCGGTCGGTCTCGCCGAGCTTGTAGGTGCGCAGCACGAGCGCCTGCTCACGGTAGGGCGGCATCGCCGCCAAGCCTAGTGCTCGGGCGACGCTTGCTCCCTCCCGTGGCCGCCCCCCGCCGCTGCTCGTGCCCCGGGGCTCACCCCGCCGCTGCGCCCGTCACCGGCCGCCGGGCGCGCACCAGCGCCCGGTAGATGCCGGCGCGGGCGGGTTCGACCACGTCGACGTCGACGTCGACGAAACCGGCCGCCGCCAGCCCGTCGCGGTACTCGGCGAACGACAGCGCCCCCGCGATGCACCCGGCGTGTGTGCCCCGCTCGGCGCGCTCGGCGGGGGTCAGGGCATCGTCGGCCACCAGGTCGCTGGCCACCAACCGCCCGCCGGGGCGCAGCACCCGGGCGATCTCGGTGAACACGGCGGGCTTGTCGACCGACAGGTTGATGACGCAGTTGGAGACGACCGCGTCGGCGCTGCCCGCCTCCACGGGCAGCGCCTCCATGGCCCCGTGCCGGAACGCGACGTTGGTCGCCCCGACCTCCGCGGCGTGGCGGCGAGCCAGCACGACCATCTCGTCGGCGACATCGACCCCGATCACCTGACCGCGCGCGCCGACCGCACGGGCGGCCAGCAGCACGTCGAGGCCGCCGCCGCTGCCCAGGTCGACCACGGTTTCGCCCGGCTGCAGCTCCGCTGCCCGGACCGGGTGCCCGGACCCCAGCGAGGTGGCGGCCAGGCTCTCGGGCAGACCGGTCAGCTCGTCGGGGCCGTAGTGGCGCCCGCAGGTGCGCTCATTGTCGGTGGTGCAGCCCGTCTCCGGCGTCGCGCCGTCCCGCAGGACCGTGCGCGCGAAGTCCGCGTAGCGCTGGTGGACGCGGCGGGCCACCGCAGCGGGATCGGCCCCGCCGTCATCTCCGCCGGCCGGCGCACAGCAGCGGTCGGTGGTGCGTTCTTCGGTCATGACCGGCTCCTCCGGGTCGGGGCGCCATCGACGGTCGGCTGGGCCCATCCCGCCGGCGCGGCATTGATCGATTTCCTTCGATAATCGGAAGCCTAGCCCTAAGATCGATGTTTGTCAATGACATGAGGGTGGGATCAGGGGTGGCCCGGCAGGCGGCCACGAGCGGGTTGGTACCGTCGGGCGGCACCCGCCCCTCGTCACGGCACGGAGAGAGGCGCGCCCGTGGGCACCGCCGAGCAACCGGTCACCGCCCGTGGGCGTTCGGTGCTGCCCCTTGCGCTGAGCGTGCTGGTGCTGATCCTTCCGCATCCGGCTGCCGGGGGATCGGGCGGCTCCCGGTCCTCGATCGAGCACCTCCGAGCGAGAAGCGACGACGAGGACGTGATCCTGACCTGGGAGCCGCCGCCGCACCCGGAGGGATCGCCGGTGGCCTACCGCGTCGAGGTGCTGCGCGAGGGGGAGCCGCTGTTCGAGGAGGTGGTGGAGGAACCATCGTTCGTGCACGAGGACCTTGCACCCGCGCGCATCCACCACTACGTCGTCACCGCCCGCTTCGCGAGCGGCCGCGAGGCCGAGCCCTTCAGGACCCCCCCGGCGGCGTTCTTCCCGCCCCCGGAGAACCTGGAGGCCGACGTCGACGGCGACACCGTGGCCCTGTCCTGGGACCGCCCGTCCGGGCTGCCTGCCGGCACGCGGGTCGGCTACGACGTCTTCCGCGGCGGCCCCGGCTCCCTGGAGGAGGAGCCCGAGCCGTTGGCCGCCTTCGTGCGCGAGGAAGGCGCCGGGGAGTTCGGCGGCGGCGTGACGGAGACCACGTTCGTCGACACGGGGCTGGACCCGGGCACCTACGTGTACTCGGTCCAGGCCGTGTACTTGGACGAGAAGTACGAGCAGTTCTGGAGGCGGCGCGACGAGGTGGGACTGCGCCCCCCACCCTCGGACGGTCCTTCGGCCCGAGCCAGCGTCGACGATCCCGCCGCGCCCACCGACGACGACGCCGCCGCCACCGGGGAGCCGATCGCGCTCGAGGCCCCGTCGGCCGCCCCCGGCGGCAGATTCGTCGTCAGCGGCGACCGCTGCCCCGCCGGCGAAGAGGTGGTCGCCAGCGTCGACGGCACCGAGGTGGGCAGGACCACGGCCGACGAGACGGGCGGGTTCGCGCTCGAGGGCACTGCCCCCGCGCGGCCCGGGGTCGTCGACGTGGAGGTCGCCTGTGGCGACGTCCGGGCCACGGCCTCCCTCGCGGTGGTGCTCACGATCAGCACCGGGGGCGCGTCGAGGGCGGTCGTGGGGGCCGTGCTGGCTTTCTTCGTCCTCGTCGCACCGCTGCTGTGGCCCCGCCGGCCGATCCGGGAGGAGCCCGGCCGGGGCGCGCGCCCGGCGCCGCGACGGTAGGGCGGGCGCCGTCGCCACACCACCGAATCCCTCCGCCCGAGTTGGCCGACCGTACAATGCGGTGGTGGGCGCGGACGTGAAAGGCCCGCCGGACCGATGTGGCCCCCGCGCTCGACATCCGGAGGCGAGCAGCGCATGAGCAGGGGGGCGTGGATGGCCTCGGCCATCTTGGCCCTGACCGGCACGATCGTCGTCGCGCTGCCGGACGACGGCCTTCGGATCCTCAGCATCAGCCGATCCCACGGCCCCTCTCTGGTCGACGCGCTCGGCGTCGGCTTGATCCTCGTCGCCTGGGTGCTGGTGGTGAGAGTCGTCTGGAGAGGGCGAGCCCGACTGGCGCGCAGTCGCGTGTGGCGCCGTCTCGCCCTGCCCGGCCTGGTGGTCGGGACCGCCCTCGTCGCATGGTCCGTTCTCGGTGACCACGGAGCATGGTGGATGCTCGGTGCGGCGATCCTGGCGGGCCTGCAGGTGGCGGCGGCGACAGCGGTCAGCAGACCGGACGTGGCGGGCACGCATCCCTGAGCGACCCCCGCTCGGAGCCGGTCACCTGCTCGGCCCCGTCGAGCGTGCGCGGGATAGGGCGAGATCACGACATGACAGGAAAAGTCTGGACAAACGCACAGCGGCGTGCCTAGGCTCGACAAGCGGACGAGGCCGGGTTTCATCGGGTGTCGTGGGGCACACGTCGGCCTCGGCGGGGGAGGAAGCGGGATGCGCCACGAGACGGTGGTTCGCAGAGGCCGTCTGACCCTGGTCGTCGGTGCGCTGGTCGCGGTGTGGGTCGCGCTGGCAGCGGCACCGGCCGAGGCCCAGGACTTCGAGCTGCCGGTCCGATGGTGCGCGGTGGCGGGCTCGCCGGCGGTGACCAACCCGGGCTTCGTCGGCGAGGCGAACACCGACGGCGTCCTCTGGCGTCGCCAGGAACGCCTCAGCGACCGGATCACCATCCCGCAGGCGGGGGTGACGTGGCGCTCGGCCATCATCGCCGACGTCACCGGCCCGGGGAACTTCCCGGTCGTCGCCGATCAGAACACCGCGGTGGGCAACCCGGGCGACATGATCAACCCGGGGCTGAACGCCACCGAGTACAACGCCACGGTCAACGCCTGCGTCGCCGCGTGGGACGCCCTGCTGCCCGTCGGCGTCGGCTCGGACCTCGGCGTGGTGGCGCTCAACGTCAACCGCATCGTCAACACCACCGGTACCCCGATGACCACGCTCGGCACAGTCGCCGGTGCCGGGTTCGGCCAGCGGCGGCTCATCCTGCAGGACGCCGCCTACACCTTCGCCGGTTCGCCGGTGGCCACGGGCATCGGTGTCGACGCCGCCGAGAGCACGCTCGGCCACGAGATCGCGCACTCCCTGCCCACCCAGCTGTCGCCACCCACCTCGACGGTGGGGCTGCGCCACGCCTGCGCCACCTCGACGTTCAACACCAACCTGATGTCGCCGACGCTGGGGGACCTCGACGGCGACAACATCTGGGAGCAGACCCTGCTGGGCACCAGCGTCCAGCAGGCGATCGGCAACGGCCCCGACGGCAGCCACTGCACCGGCGACGACGTGTTCGAGACCCTCGACCAGATCGCGACGCTGCGCCAGACGGCGCCGCTCGTGCCCGGTTGCCGGCTGTTCGGGACGGCCACGGCGTGCTCCACGCTGAGCGACGTCGCCGCCGACGACGTCGGCGAGGTGGAGCCCGGCGGCTTGGACGTCTCCCTGGTGTCGGTCACCGACCCGGAGGAGCGCGAGGGGGTCGACTTCGCCATCGAGACCTTCCTGCCCATCGACGAGGAGACGTTCGCGTCGGGGGCGGAGTTCCTCATCGCGGCCGACCTCGACGACGACGCCGAGACCGGCCTCGCCCCCAGCGACCAGGGCGTGCCGATCGGCTTCCAGGGCGCGGAGCTGCTGTTGTCAGGGGAGCTGGCCGGCGAGAACGAGCTGGCGGTGCGCGCTTTCGTCGCCGAGGACGGCGAGTGGGTCGAGCGCCAGCGGCTGAGCGGGCTCGTGTCCCCCAACCAGAGCATCGTGGAGGTCTTCGAGCCCGAGCAGACCGAGGAGCTGCGGGAGATCACCTCGCACACAGTGCAGTGGCGGGTCGACCCCGTCCTGTTGGAGCCGCTCGGCCAGACGCTGCGGCTGGCGGCCGTGACACGCGAGAGCGCCGCGGCCGACGAACCCCCGCTGGACGGGTTCGGAGCGGACGACGGCGTGCGCTTCGGCCTCGGCCCCGCCGAGTTCCCCACCTGCGAGGTGACCCCCGATCCGGCGCCCGCCGGCGGGCTGGCCGAGGTTGCCGTGGAGGGGCTGCTGCCCGAGCGCGGCGTGCACGCGCTCATCGGTCCTGACGAGGCCGGGACCGGGACGACCGACGCGCAGGGCTCGGCGACCGTCACCCTGCGCGTCCCCGCGGATTCGCCCGGCCGCACGCGGCTGGTGACGGTGGGCGTGGACGACACGGCGCTGACGGCCGACTGTCCGATGGAGGTCGACGCCGAGGCCAGCACCGCCGAACGGCAGGCGGGGGCTGACCGCATCGGCACCGCGACCGAGATCTCCCGGCGGACCCACCCGCAGGCGGACACGGTGGTGATCGCCCGGGCAGACGAGTACGCCGACGCCCTGGCCGGCGCGCCGCTGGCCACGGAGCTCGGAGCGCCGGTGCTGCTGACCGGCACCGCGGGGCTGCACCCGGCCAGCGCCGAGGAGATCGAACGGCTCGACGCCGGCGAGGCGGTCCTGCTCGGCGGCGAGGCAGCCCTGTCCGGTGCGGTCGCCGACGATCTCGCCGACCTCGGCCTCACCGTCCGGCGCGTGGGCGGCGCCAACCGTTTCGACACCGCCCGGTTGATCAGCCAGGAGCTGCCGGAGGCCGACGAGGTCTACGTCGCTGAGGGTGTGCACGCCGACCCGGACCGGGGGTGGCCGGACGCGCTGAGCGCGGCGGGCGCCGCCGCCGGTCGGCGGGCGCCGGTGTTGCTGGTGGCCCGCGACGTCCTGCCGCCGTCCACCGCCGAAGCGTTGTCGACCGAGCAGGACGCGGTGATCGTCGGCGGGACCGCCGCAGTGAGCGAATCGGTCGAGGCCGCCGTGGACGAGCGCGCCGGGTCGGTGCGGCGCCTGGCGGGTCCCAACCGCTACGTCACCGCCACCGAGGTCGCCGACGACGCGCTCGACAATGGAGCGGACCCGGCGGTCACGTGGGTGGCCACCGGCCGCGACTGGCCCGACGCGCTGGTCGCCGCGGCCGCCACCGGCCACGCGAACGGGGCGCTGATGCTGGTCGACGGCCAGGATCTGGAGCTCTCCCCCGCGGCGCGTGACTGGATCGCCGACCACGCCGAGGCGATCCGGTCCCTGCGGCTGGCCGGCGGGACCGCCGCCATCAGCGAGGCCACGCGGGACGGGCTCGCCGGCCTGCTCGAGCCCTGAGCCGGGAGACAGGGTGGCTCGGCGGCGGTCAGTACCCCAGGCGCTGGAGGTGTTTGGGGTCGCGCTGCCACTTCTGGAGCAGCTTCACCTCAAGGTCGAGCCAGACCCGCGTGCCGAGGATCACCTGCAGCTCCTCCCGAGCGCGGGCGCCGACGTCGCGCAGCATCTCCCCGCCGCCGCCGATCACGATGCCCTTCTGCGACTCGCGCTCCACGAAGATGGTGGCCGCGATCGCGGTGACGTCCTCGGACTCGCCGGGGCCCATCTCGTCGACGACCACCGCGATCGAGTGGGGCACCTCCTCGCGGACCATCGTGATGACCTTCTCGCGGATGATCTCGGCGACCCAGCGCTCGACCGGCTGGTCGCTGACCTGCTCGGGCGGGAAGTACGGCGGGCCCTCCGGCATGCGGTCGACCAGCAGTTGCACGAGGCGATCGACGTTGTCGCCGGTGGCCGCAGCCACGGGGACGATCTCCTCGAAGTCCCCGAGGGCGCTGAGCTGCTCGAGCTGGGGCAACGCGCGGGCGGGACCGATCCGGTCGGTCTTGTTGAGCACCGCGATCACGGGAGTGTCGGTGTCGGCCAGCAGGTTGGCGATCCACGCGTCGCCACGTCCCACCCCCTGGTCGCCGTCGGTCACCAGCAGCACGCAGTCGACCCCGGTTAGTTGGTCGCGGGCCACGTCGTTGAGCCGGCTGCCCAGTAGCGTCTGCGGCTTGTGCAACCCGGGGGTGTCCACGAAGACGATCTGCACCCCCTCCCCGACCTCGCCGGCGGCCCTTCCCTCGTCGGCGTCCGCGCCGTCGGTGGGCCGATGCAGCACGCCGAGGATGGCGTGGCGGGTGGTCTGGGGCACGTGGGTGGTGATCGCGACCTTGTGACCGACCACGGCGTTGAGCAGCGTGGACTTGCCCACATTGGGCCG
>CAYQMQ010000105.1:0-7217 GCA_964418395.1 uncultured Actinomycetota bacterium | reverse complement strand
GCGTGGCCCGCGCAGGTGCAGCCGCTGCCGGCCTCGGTGATCCGCAGCGCCGACAACAGGGTGACGCCGGTCGGGGTGGTGCGGCCGTACTGGGCGATGAGCTCCTCGGTGTCGAGGTCGCCGCCGGCGCCCACGATCGCGGCGCGAGGCATCGGTGGGATCGCTTCGGTCTCCTCGAGGCTGAGCCCGAGCGACATGCCCAGGTTCGGGTTCGAGTCCGTGTCGACCGCGATCACGCGGTCACCACGCCGGGTGTGGGCCAACGCGAGCAGTGCGGAGACGGTGGTCTTGCCGACCCCGCCCTTGCCGACCACGCCAAGCTTCATGATGGCCTCCTTGGCCTTCTGACGATGGGAGGGTGACGGTATCACGCGGTCTTGTCCGGATCGTCGGCTCGCCCGGCGGGCTCGTCACGGGGCCGTCGCCCGAGCCGACGGTGGCGGGGTTCGCGCCGCCGGCGCGAGAGATGGGGGTGTCCACGCAGGCGCCGGCGCACCACCGGCCACAGCAGGTAGGCAGTGAGCCCCACCACCAGTGCCAGCTCCAGCGGCCGGACGATGTCGGCGTGGCGCGCCGTGTCCCAGTAGCTGATCGGGCTCTGGAAGCGCAGCTGCCAGTCGAGGGGGAACAGCAGCAAGGGCCCGTCGTCGTGGTGCAGCGGGATGTCACCGGCCACGTGGACCGCGCATCCGGCGGCGAACCACCCGATGGTGCGCGCTGGGCCCGGCCAGCGTCGGCGCAGGGCGACGGCGCCGAGGATCGCGGCCAGCAACACCAGCGGGGCCTGCAGCACGTTGTGGGCTGCGATCCACCCGGGGTGGGTGAAGAACAAGTCGTCGAAGATGTGGTGGAAGGTCTCCCCGGTCGTCCACCCCCGCACGCCCGAGAACCAGGCGAAGCCCCCGGCCGTCAACACGATCAAGGGCAGGTCCGGGGCCACCCCGCCGAGCACGAACGGCTTGGTCGCGATCCGGTGCCGCCCGCGGGTGGCCCGCCGGCGGCCCGCGCGATCGATGGAGGCGTTGATCAGGACGTGGGTGACCGTGTTCATGCGCTGCCCCGCGCGGGCGACCGGACCCAGGATCGGGGCGTGAACAGCCTTCGTCCAGAGGTGCGCCCCGGCCGAAGCCGGGTATCAGCCGCTCAAGCCGCGGAGCGGTAGCGCCCGTGTATCAGCCGCTCAAGTACAAGTAGCGGAGCGGCAGCGGCCCTGCATCAGCCGTGGACGGACGCCTCGTCAGATGGGGCCTGAGCCGCCGGGGAGGTCGAGGTCCACTCCAGCTCGGACGGGCGCTGCAGGGTGAACAGCTGCGTGGGGCACGACCACCCCTCGCCGCCGGCCTCCTGGGGCAGGTCGTCCAGCAGCCCCGCGATGTCCTGGCGCAGCTCGGTGAGCGCGGCGAGCTCCTGGTCGAGATCCTCCAGGCGGTGCTCCAGCATCTGCTGGGTGCTGCCGCAGGGGCAGCCACCCTCGTCGCGCACGCGCAACAGCTGGTGGATCTCGTCCAAGCGCAGGCCCAGGCGTTGCGCACGCTTGATGAACGCGACCCGGTCCACGATCTCGGGGCTGAACAGCCGATATCCGGCGTCGCTGCGGGGCGGCTCGGGCAGCAGCCCGATGCGGGTGTAGTAGCGGATCGTGTCGACGGCCGTGCCGCTGCGTCGAGCCACTTGGGAAACGGTCAGGCGGTCCATGCCACTAGCCTAGACCTGGGAGCCGACTCCAATGCAACTTCACGTCCGAGCCAAGCGGCCCCAGCCAAAGGTCGACGGTGGCGAGATATGGTGGCACAGTACCGGCAGGCGTTACGGACTCCAATCCACGGGCTCCGATCCACGGGTTACCCGGGCTCCCGACAGGAGGTCGACGGGTCATGGACCAGCTGCACGCCCCGAAATCGGACGCGTTGCGGGCCCTCTACTGGCGCAGCGAGATCTTGCAGGTCATGTACTGGCTGCGCGGCGAAGGGTTCGGTGACATCGTCGACTCCAAGCTCATCGAGCGCTTCCTCGGAGTGGATGCCGACATCGGCATCACCTACCTGGACCGCTTGGTCGAAGAGGGCTACCTCATCGAGCACGGCGGCTACTATCAGCTCTCCGATGCCGGCGTCGAGGAAGGGGCGGCGGAGTTCGCCGCGTCGTTCTCGGATCTGACCAAGCCGGCACACGGCGAGTGCAGTCCCGACTGCTGGTGCCACGCTTCGGTCGAGGAAGCCGAAGCGTGCTTGCACGAGCGCCAAGCCCACGACCACGACCACGAGCACTGATGTCCGAGTCCCCGCTCAGCCCCCCCAGCGGCCTGCCGCGGAGCTACCTCCGGCCGTGCCTGCTGTTGTTGGTGGCCGAACGTCCCTGCCACGGCTACGAGTTGCTTGAGCAGATCGGTGAGCTCGGCCTTGAGCGCGCCGACCCCGGTGGCCTCTACCGAGCTCTGCGCGCCATGGAGCAAGAGAACCTGGTGGCGTCGTGGTGGGAGCACTCCACCTCTGGCCCCGCGCGGCGGACCTACGAGATCACCGACGAGGGCCTTGACTGGCTGCACGCTTGGGCCGGGTCCCTGCGCCAGGTGCACCGGGCCCTCGGGCAGTACCTGGATCGCTACGAGACCAACATCGAGCAGGCCGATGTTGAGCCGACGTCGTCCGCCGGGTCAACCACCAGAGGCCACCGGTCGTGAGGCTGGCGATCGCTGGCAAGGGGGGCGCCGGCAAGACCACGATCTCGGCGACCCTTGCGCGCCTCGCGGCCCGGCAAGGCCGGCCGGTCGTCACGATCGACGCCGACAGCAACCCGAACCTCGGCGTTGCGCTCGGGATCGAGGGTGTCGACCCCGCCGCGGCGACGCCGCTTCCCACCACGCTGATCTCGCGCCGGCTCGACGGGCCGTCGCTCACCGCACCGGTGAACGAGGTCGTCACTGATTACGGGATCGCCGGGCCGGACGGGATCCGCCTGCTGCACCTCGGGATGCCCACCCACGCCGAGGAAGGCTGTATGTGCAGCGCCCACGCCACAGTGGGGGCGCTGCTCGGTGATCTCGGCACATGGGCCGAGGCGCTCACGATCGTGGATCTCGAGGCCTCGCCCGAACATCTGAGCCGGGGCACGGCGCGCCATGTCGACGCCCTGCTGCTTGTGGCCGAGCCGTACTTCCGGGCCCTCGAGACCGTGCGTCGCATGGCCGCACTCGCCAGCGAGCTGCCGATTCCCCGAGTCGCCGTCGTGGCCAACAAGATTCGATCGGACACCGACGCCGAGGCGGTCGAGGCGTTCTGTGCCCAGCACGGCTTGGAGGCGGTCGGCGCGATCCCGTGGAGCTCGGTGGTGTTGGACGCCGACGCCGCCCGGACCCCGCTGTCGGAGCAGGACGACGCGGTGGTCGAGGCGATCCGCGAGCTGGGCGGTCGCCTGCTGACCGACCAGCCCCCGGCTCACCAACCCTCGTAGGCCGTTGGAACGCCCGGGCTCGCCCGGGCGCCCCCGGCAGCGCGCCCTCAGTGCACCGCGCAGTTCATGCAGGGATCGAAGCTGCGCACGATGCGCGCGGCGTCGATGCCCGAGAAGCGGCCGCGGTGGGCGGACTCCTCCAGGACCGGGCTGCCGGCCAGGGCCTCCTCGATCGGGCCGCGCTGGCCCGCGGCGTCCCGGGGTGAGGCGTTCCAGGTGGAGGCGCCCACGATCTGGTAGTTCTGCACCCGTCCCTTGTCGGTGCGCAGCCAGTGGGCGGTCATGCCCCGACCCGACTCCCACAGGCCGATCCCCGCGGCCTCGTCGGTCTCGACCTCGAAGCCGCTGGCCATGTCGGTGCGATAGCTGCGCAACAGCTCGAAGCCCTTCAACAAGGCGTTGGCCGCGCACAGGCCCGCGAAGGCCACCCCGTAGGCGTCGGCGCGCAACCGCTCGAGCATGTTGGCGCGCTCGGGGATCGTCCACTCGATCGTGGTGCGTGGCAGGAAGTTCTCCGGCACCGCGATGCGCACGCTGTGGCCGGTCGCCTCGATGAAGTCGTTGGGCGGGAAGTCCTCGCGCAACGCCGTCAGCCACAGGCGGCCCAAGGGCGTGCTCTCCACGACGTGCCCGTTCCACCGGGGCGCGGTGCACCACGAGTAGGCGCCGTCGTCCCGCCGGGTGTCGGGCGAGGGGATCGTCTGCCGGTTCAGCGGGTGGCCCCCGGACCAGTTTCCCATGTAGGACTCGGCCGGCTGGTCGGTGTCGACGTAGAAGGAGCGCGCGACCGACTCGGTCACGCCCTGCTCGATCTCGCGGAGCTCGTTGGTGACGACCGTCCCGTCGACCATGACACCGGGGTAGACCAGGCGCCTCGTGCCGTACAGGTCGAGGTTGCGGTAGGTGCCGTCGGCCACCTCGGGGTCGTCGAAGGCGCCGGCGTGCACGAAGCTGGGCGCCCGCTCGCCCTGCTCGGCGAACCGTGGGTCGGCTTCGGCGAGGAAGTCCACGAGGTCGTCCCACAGCGCCACCTGCTTCTTCACGTAGTCCACGGCCCGGTAGAGGCGGGTGTAGTACTCGGTGAAGCTTCCCACGGTGAGCTGGGTGCCGACTCCGCCCGGAGACAGCACGGAAGGGTGCGGGTACTTGCCGTACAGCAGGTTGATCATCTCCAAGACCTTGCGGCCGGTCTGCACGGTTTCGAGCCAGTACGAGCCGGTCGCGGGGGTCAGGGCCTGCATGAGGTCGGCTATCGTCCTGAACCCGTGGACGCTGGACTGCGGCGCTCGGGTTCTGAGCGCCTCCTCCCACACCCACGGGGTGGTGGCTCGCACCACGTCCGCGCTGTAGTCCGGCCCTGCTCGGACGGCCAAGTGGGCGGCGTGCACCCAGATCATCTCGGTGGCTTGGGCCACCGACCGCAGCGCCTGCGCCATCGGCGGCGTCCGCAGCCCCCACGCCATCTCGAGGGCGAGCGAGGCCGTGGTCTGGTGCACCCCGCCGCACCACCCGCAGGCGCGCGAGGCCAGCATCATGCAATCTCGGGGATCTCGGCCGGTGATGATCGTCTCGTATCCGCGGAAGGCTGTCCCGGCCACGTGCGCGTCGACGATCTCCGTGCCGTCGGTCGTAGCGTGCACCCCGAGCGCGCCGCCGACTCTGGTCATGGGGTCTAGCGCCAGCGTGGTGGCGATGGGGGGCGCCTGGGGCAGTGGTGGGCTCGCAACGGCCACTTGGAGTCTCCTTGTCGGCCGGGTGGGTTCTTGTCGGTGCCTGCGCCATCGACGGTCTCAGCCGAAGGCGAGCAGCGAATTGTGGGCCGACACCCGGGGTGGGATGCAATAGATGTGATTTACCGGTTACATGGCGGAACATTAGAGTGCACACACATCTATTGCGCGCGCATGGAGACGTCCGCTCCACGTCAAGACGTCGACAAGAAGCCGCGAGCTCGGAGCATGCCGAAGCCGCAGCAGAGCCGAGTGGAGAGCGGCCACCCGCGAGGTGGGCCCGACGCGAGACCGCGGGCCCAGAGGCTTACCCGCTGTCGCTGAAGGCGGTGGGAAACATCGACTTGAGGCTGCCGCGCACCCGGACGACGTACTCCTCCTCCGGAGCCAGGCGTGCTGCCGCCTGGACGGCCCACACCGCGCTGTCGGACTCCCCGGCCCGGGCGAGCATCTCGGCGGCCGCGCACAGGACCTTCCAGGCCGAGTTGTCGGCGGTGGCCATCTCCAGGGCCTCGGCCGCCAGGGAGCGAATCCGGGGCACCGCCTGGCGGGCATCGACGGCCTCCAGGGCGAGGACCGCCGTCACCCGCGCGTAGCAGAAGGCTTCGATGATGCGCTGGCGCTCCATCGGGCTCGCGCGCAGATACGCCGGTCCCCGGACGGCGTCGGCGGTCTCGGACAGCAACGGCTCGACCATGTCGAGCGCGTCACCCGCGTCGCCGCTGCCGAGCTCCTCCTGCGCCGCCCGGACCCGGCTCATCAGCTCTGTTCCCTGCGACACGAGCCCAGCCTAGGCCTCGACTTCGACACAGGGGGGATAGATGCGAGTATCATGTAGTGCAGGCTCGACCGATCGTGAGCACCCGGCCCACAACGAAAGGTAGATCCGTGAAGGATGCGACGACCCTGCAGTGGCTGAAGCGTGCGACCCCTTTCACCCCGGGGACCTACGTCTGCACCGTCCCTGGCTGCAAGACGAAGGAGAAGCAGGACGGCTTCTGCCCGACCCACAACGTGCCGTTGCGGCTGGTGAAGCCGACGGCCCTCGGGTGACGGCCCTCTAAGGGCCGTCAGGGCCAGAGGTCGCGCTCGATGCGCTGGAGGGACTCCTCCTCGCGGGCACGGCGAGCCGGTTCGTCAGGGTCGATGTGCTCGGCGATCTCGCCGAGAGTGCGCTGCTTGAGGGCCTCGTGGCCCGTCGCGGCATCCGTGGCCCACAGATCCCACTCCGAACCGCGGACCCCTGCCACCTCGATGCCGATGACGTGGCCCAGCACGGTGCGTTCCTCGATCCTGGTCAATCCGGCGTCACCGAGGGCCTGTTCCAGGACCGCGAGCAGGTCGGTGAAGCCCCCTGGTAGCTCGGTCCGCACCAGCACCGCTTCGGCCACGCGAATCGCCAGCGGCGTCTCTCGGCCCGTCAACAGAGGGCCTTCGGTGCGCCAGACGCCGGTGGAGCCAGCTGACTCGCCGTTCACGAAGGCGGCCAGCAGTTCCTGAGGGGATGTCCCCGGGTGATCCTGCGGCGTTTCCGCAGTCGCCGGGTTGTCGGGTGGGGGGTCATCCTCCGGCATCGAGCTCCGCTCCTGTCCCATCTTCTCGCGGTGTGGCTCCGAACCGCCACGGGACCGGCTTCGCCATATCCTAGGAGGAGTCGGCCTTTTCGGAAAAGATGGAAAGGTTCCTGACATCGCCCCGTTGACCCGCGCTCATTATATGCTACGGTCACTTACCTACGAGGAGTACTAGTCCAGTACGCTCTGACGGAACTGTCCAGAACCTAGCCGCACGACCGATGCACGCCCCCGCTCGGCCGAGGCAGTCGGCCGGGAAGTGGTGAGGAGGTCCGTTACATGACCGGTCCCGGAACCTCGTACGGCAAGTCCCCGTCATCGCTCGAGTACACCGACCCGTTGGCTCCTATCGGGATGCGCAACTACGCGCCCGATCCGGACCCGCAGTCGGCGCTCACCCGCCTCGGCCCCTTGGACAAGATCTACCTGTTCTGGCTGGTGGGCGGCTCGTGCGACGGCTGCA
>CAYQMQ010000104.1:1876-7313 GCA_964418395.1 uncultured Actinomycetota bacterium | reverse complement strand
CAGGCCCGACCCGGTGAGCACCGCGGCGGCCTCGTCGGCGAAGTCCTGCGAGCCGTGACGGTGGTCGCCGGCCACCACGACGCCCCGCTCGGCCGCCCGCGGCTCCACCCGCAGGCGCGCGGCCACCCCGGCGGTGATCCGGCGCACCACCGCGTGGTTCATCCGGGCCGGCCCGGCGCCGACGGGGCCTCGCAATCCGGCGGTGCCAAAGCGCAGCGGCACCGCGAAGGCGCGGCGCAACGCGTCGAGATCGTCGCTGGCCAGCCAGTCCCGCACCGTCTCGGCGGTGGTTGGATCTGGGTCCTCGCGGGCCCACTGCTCGGCGCGGGCACGCAGCTGATCGTCGTCCATGATCGCGGGGATCGTAAGGGCGGCACCCACCACCCGCTCGAGATGAGGTCCGCGCCCCCAGCGTTTCTTTGTCAAACCGCGGGCCGCGATGTGCTCGGCGGACGGCTGGCTCCGATCATGAACCCGAGCAAAGAACCCAACTCATACAGTTTCCGACAAAGCGGTTCCGCTCACCGGCCTCTTGCGTCCCCAGTCACCGTCTTGATGTTGGCGACACTAGTGGGATGGGTGTACGGTCATCGTGCCCGTATGGTGCCCGCAGCGACGCCCGCCGCCACGCTGCTGCGCGCCACCGCCGCCACGCATCAGGAGGCCGTCGATGTCTCGGATCGTTGCCGCGTTCGCCGCCATCGCCCTCGTGGGAGGACTCGCTGCCGGTGGCGACCGGGCAGCCGCCCAGGAGCCAACCGGCCAGGGTTCCGGCGAGCCCACCGAGGTACTGATCAAGCTCGCCGACGGCACGGGCCTGCTGGGCCTGGGCGGGGTGGACGTGGGCGCCCTGCCGGGCGTGGACGAGGTCGTCAACGTGATCGACGGCATCGGTGTGCACGTGGCCAGCGTGCCGGCCGGCACCGCCGACGAGGTCGCCGCCACGCTGCAGGCCCTTCCGGTGGTCGCCTATGCGGAGCCGAACACCACCCTGTCGCTTATGGGCGCGCCCAACGATCCGAACCTCGGCGACCAGTACGCGCTCGACCGCATCAATGCCGTGGAGGGCTGGGACCGCTACCGCCAGGCGGCCGGCTACGGCGACCAGTTCCCCGCCACCGGCGGGGCCACCATCGCGGTGATCGACTCCGGCTTGGACAAGACACTGCACCCGGAGTTCGACGGCAAGGTCACCCAGTGCCAGGCCTGGATGCTGCAGACCGGTCTGGGCCTGCCGACGTGTCAGGACAACAACGTGCACGGCACCCACGTCAGCGGGATCGCCGCCGCGATCGCCGACAACGGCACGGGCATCGCCGGGGTCGCCTTCGACGCCCAGATCCAGGCGCTGCAGGCCTGCACCGTGCTGTGTGCCACGGCCGACCTCGCCGCGGCCCTGGTCCACGCAGCCGACCACGACGCCGACGTCATCAACATGTCGCTGGGCGCCCCCGCGACCACCGAGACGATGGGCGACGCCGTCGAGTACGCCGCCGACTCGGGGGCCCTGCTGGTCGCCGCCGCGGGCAACGACGGCGGCGCCGTCAACTACCCGGCCGCCTACGACGAGGTGATGGCGGTGTCGGCCACCGACCGCAACGATCGGCTCGGTGCCTTCTCGTCGCGCGGCCCGGAGATCGACGTCGCCGCTCCCGGGGCCGGCGTGCTGTCCACCCTGCCCGCCGGGGTGCTCTACGGCGAGCTGGACGGCACGTCGATGGCCGCCCCCCACGTGGCCGGTCTCGGCGCGCTGCTGATGAACCTGGGCGCCGACGCCAACGAGGCCCGGGGGGCGATCCGCGCGGGGGCCGACGACATCGGCTTGCCGCCCGCGGAGCAGGGCGCCGGGCGCATCGACGTGGCCGACAGCCTCGAGCTGTTCCTCGGGCCCTGAGCCCGCCCGACCACGGGCCGTGTCCGAGCCGTCCGAACCGTCCGATCTGACCGGCGTGCGCCGCGAGTACGGGCGCGGCACGCTGACGGAAACCGACGTCGCCGCTGACCCGTTGGCGCAGCTGCGGGAGTGGTTGGACGCGGCCATCGAGGCCGACGTCCTCGAGCCGACCGCGATGGCGTTGGCCACGGCCGACGAGCAAGGGCGGCCGAGCCTGCGCACCGTGCTGCTCAAGCGGATCGACCACGGGCTGATGTTCGGCACCCACCTGTCGTCGCGCAAGTCCCGTCAGCTCGCCGCCAACCCCCGCGCGGCGCTGCTGCTGCGCTGGGACGCCCTCGAACGGCAGGTGGAGATCGAGGGGGTTGCCGAGCCCATCTCCTCGGCCGAGGCCGACGAGCTGTTCGCCGCCCGGCCGCACCAGTCGCGGCTGGCGGCGTGGAGCAGCAAGCAGTCCGCCCCGCTGGCCAGCCGCGCCACGCTGGACCGCGCGTTCGCTGAGGCCGCCACCCGCTTCGAGGGGTCCGAGGTGCCGCGGCCCCCCGACTGGGGTGGCTGGCGCGTGGTGCCCGAGGAGCTCGAGCTGTGGCAGGGCCGCCCGAGCCGGCTGCACGACCGGCTGCGGTATCGTCGCGCCGACGGCGGGTGGCGACTCGAGCGCCTGTCGCCGTAGGCGGCGAAGGAGCCCCCATGGCCAGCTACGTCGGCGCCGTCGACCAAGGCACCACCAGCACGCGCTTCATGGTCTTCGACCACGGCGGAGACGTGGTCGCCACCCACCAGCTCGAGCATCAGCAGATCCTGCCCCAGGCCGGCTGGGTCGAGCACGATCCGCTGGAGATCTGGGAGCGCACCCGCACCGTCGTCGAGCGGGCGCTGAACAGCGGCGATTTCAGCGGTAGCGACCTCGCCGCGATCGGCGTCACCAACCAGCGCGAGACCACGGTGGTCTGGAACCCCAAGACCGGTCGTCCCTTCTACAACGCGATCGTGTGGCAGGACACGCGCACCGACCGCATCGCCAGGGCCCTGGAGCGCGACGGCACAGGCGAGATCATCCGCCGCAAGGCCGGTTTGCCGCCGGCCACCTACTTCTCGGGCGGCAAGGTCAAGTGGATCCTCGACAACGTGGACGGGGTCCGAGCGGCCGCCGAGAGCGGCGAGGCGGTCTTCGGCACGATCGACACGTGGGTGCTGTGGCATCTCACCGGCGGCATCGCCGACGGCGTGCACCTGACCGACGTGACCAACGCCAGCCGGACGATGCTGATGGACCTCGAGACGCTGCAGTGGGATGACGAGCTGCTGTCGCTGTTCGACATCCCGCGGCGGATGTTGCCCGAGATCCGGCCCTCCTCCGATTCCCGCGTCTACGGGGTCACCCCGCGTGACGGCCCGTTCGGGGCCGAGGTCCCGGTCTGTGGGATGCTCGGCGACCAGCAGGGCGCCACGGTGGGCCAGGTGTGCTTCTCGCCCGGCGAGGCCAAGAACACCTACGGCACCGGCAACTTCCTGCTGCTCAACACCGGCACGGAGATCGTCCGCTCCGAGCACGGGCTGCTGACCACGGTCGGTTATCGCTTCGACGACCAGCCGGCGGTGTACTGCCTCGAGGGGTCCATGGCCGTGACCGGCTCCGCGGTCCAGTGGCTACGCGACCAGCTCGGGCTCATCGGCGGCGCCGCCGAGACCGAGGCGATCGCCACCAGCGTCCCCGACAACGGCGGCGTCTACTTCGTCCCGGCCTTCTCCGGACTGTTCGCCCCCTACTGGCGCTCCGACGCGCGCGGGGCGATCGTCGGCCTGTCGCGGTTCACCCACCGCGCGCACATCGTGCGCGCCACCCTCGAGTCGATCTGCTATCAGTCGCGCGACGTCGCCATCGCCATGGAGCAGGACTCCGGGGTGACACTCGACGTGCTCAAGGTCGACGGTGGGGCCGCGGCCAACGACGCGCTGCTCCAGCTGCAGGCCGACATCCTCGGCGTGCCAGTGTCACGGCCGCGGGTGGCGGAGACCACCGCGCTCGGGTCGGCCTACGCCGCCGGGCTCGCCGTCGGCTTCTGGTCGGGCCTCGACGAGCTGCGCGAGAACTGGCACGAGGACCGGCGCTGGCAGCCGCAGTGGACCGCCGACGACCGCGAGCAGGCCTACGCGGGCTGGAAGAAGGCCGTCGAGCGCACGCTCGGGTGGGTCGACACCGGCTAGCCGGCGGTGCCGACCCGCACGTCCCGCGCGCCCATCCGGGCGGCGTCCGCGGTGTGGTCGTCGGGCATCCGCTGCGACTCGGCCTCGGCGGCGACCCGCGCATCGTAGTGCTCGATCTCACGGGCGAGGTCGTCGGCGTCCCAGTCGAGCACCTCGGCCATCACCGGCGCCACGTCGCGCGCGGCGGCGACCCCCCGGTCGAACGTCTCGATGGAAATGCGGGTGCGGCGGGTCAGCACGTCATCGAGGTGACGGGCGCCCTCGTGGGTCACGGCGTAGCGGGCCTCGACCCGCAGGTAGTCCTCCGCGCCGGCGATCGGCTCGCCGAGCTCGGGGCGCGCCGCGACGAGCGCGAGCAGCTCGACGGCCAGCGAGCCGTAGCGGCGCAGCAGGTGCTCGAGGCGGGAGGGGTGCAGCCCGGCCTCGTCGGCGAGGCGGTGCCGGCGGTTCCACAGGGCGTGGTACCCGTGCGCGCCGACCAGGGGGGTACGGTCGGTGATCGCGGCCGGCACACGCTCCGGGAGGTTGCGGGCGGCGGCGTCGACCGCGTCGGCGGCCATCACCCGGTAGGTGGTGAACTTGCCGCCGGCGACGGTGATCAGCCCGGCGACCGACTGGGCGACGGCATGCTCGCGCGACAGCCGGCTCGTGGCCTCGGACTCACCGGCGAGCAGCGGCCGCAGCCCCGCCTGCACGCCTTCGACGTCGTCGCGCGACAGCGGCGTGGCCAGCACCCGGTTGACCTGGTCGAGCAGGTAGCGGATGTCGGTGGCGGACGCCGCGGGATGGGCGAGGTCCAGGTTCCAGGCGGTGTCGGTCGTGCCGATCAGCCAGTGGCGGCCCCACGGGATCACCAGCAGCACGGAGGTGGCGGTGCGCAGGATGATGCCGGTATCGGCGTGGATCCGGTCGCGGGGCACCACCAGGTGCACGCCCTTGGAGGCGCGCACGTGGATCCGCCCCCGTCCGGCCATCGCCTGGACCTCGTCGGCCCACACGCCGGTGGCGTTGACGACCTGGCGGGCCCGTACCGGGAAGGCGGAACCGGTCTCCTGGTCGGTCACGCGGGCGCCGACCACCCGCTCGCCCTCGCGCAGCAGCCCGTCCACACGGGCCGAGGTCGCCACCGCCGCGCCGTAGGTCGCCGCCGTGCGCACGAGCTCCATGGTGTAGCGGGCGTCGTCCACCTGGGCGTCGAAGTAGCGGATCGCGCCCACCGTCGCCTCGCGCCGCAGCGCGGGCGCGAGCTCCGCCACCCCCCGCCGGCTCAGGTGCCGGTGCCGGGGCAGGTGCCGGGCGCCGCCGACGGCGTCGTACAGCGCGAGGCCCGCGCCC
>CAYQMQ010000104.1:0-1866 GCA_964418395.1 uncultured Actinomycetota bacterium | reverse complement strand
GCAGCAGCCCACGCTCCCGCAGCGCCTCACGCACCAGGGAGACGTTGCGCTGCTCGAGGTAGCGCAACCCGCCGTGGATCAGCTTCGACGAGCGACTCGACGTGCCGGCGGCGAAGTCGCGCTGCTCCACCAGCGCCACTGACAGCCCGCGCGTGGCCGCGTCGAGCGCGATGCCCGCGCCGGTGACCCCAGCGCCGATCACGAGCAGGTCGAAGGTCGCGCTGCCCATCCGCTCCACGTCGACGCGACGGCGATCGGGCGACAGCGCGGCGGGTTGCACTGGGGCGCTCCGGAAGTCGAGCCGGCTTCGGGATGGCGCCGATGATAGGTGCGCGCGCTGGCCGAGCGTCAACGAGCGGGTCGGGGCCGCGTGCCCGTGCCGCGGCCGGCGAGCACCGGCACGGCCAGCTCGGCGTCGGTCAGGCTCCCGTGGGCGCCGAGCAGCTCCGCCTCCCGCGGCAGGTCGGGCGCGATGAACGTGGCCTCGCCGCGGGAGGCCAGCACCACGTCGCCGACCCGGCCGGCGACCGTCGCCGACGGGCGTCCACCCAGCCAGCCGTGCTCCAGCAGCTCGTCGCGGGTCAGCACCCACGCGGCGTCGCCGTAGGCCTCGCGGCACGCGTCCGCGAGGCGCCCCGACTGGCCGGGCGCGGCGTACAGCGAGCGCATCCGGCCCTCTCCGGCCCATGCGGTGACCATCCGGGCGACCGCGTCGAGCCGGTGGCGAGCGGGCGCCGGCGAGGCGACCATCCCGTGGTCGGCGGTGACCACCAGCGCGCACCCGGACGGCAGCGCGTCGCGCAGCTCGGCGACGAGCGCGTCGGCGGCGACGAGCTCCCGCGCCATGTACGGCGAGTCGGGGCCGAACTCGTGACCGACCTTGTCGACCCCGTCGTAGTAGGCGTACACGACCGGCGCGCCCGCGCCGACCTGGCCCGCGACGTGCTCGACGAGCGTCGACGCAGCCTTCCACCCGAGCAGCGCGCCGCCGCGCAGGTGGGCGCCGGTCAGGCCGGAGCCACGGAACTCCGCACACGTCACCACCGGTACCTCGCGGCCGCCGAACGGCGGGTGTGGCTGCACCTCGGCGGGGTCCGGCCCCTTGTCGGGGTTCCACGACAAGGTCGTGAGGATCTGCCCGGCGACCCGCATGCGGTAGCCGATCACGCCGTGCTCGCCCGGCGGCCTCCCCGTGGTGATCGACGTCAGCGCGGTGGAGGTCGTCGCCGGCGCGGTCGTGTCGATCGCGCTGCCCTCGAGGGCGGCGAACGCGGGCAGCCCGGGCCGGGTGGCGAGATCCCACCCGAGCCCGTCGCACACGAGCAGGACCGTCTGGGCGGCCGTCCGGGCCGGCGCGGGCAGCACCGCCGCGTCACCGTCGCCGAGCAGCGCGGGCAGGACCGCGCCCACCCAGTCCCCCTGGTAGGCCGGCGGCCGCGGCAGATCCTCCCTGGCCGTCATCGGCTCACGTGACGCAGAGCCCGCCGTCGACCACCAGGGTCTCACCGGTGATCTCGACGGCGGCGTCGGACAGCAGGAAGCGGGCGGCGGCGCTGGTGTCCGCGGTGGTGCCGAGGCGCCCCAGGGGGTAGGCGCCGGCGGCGGCATCCTCGTCGGCGGCGTACAACGCCCGGGCGAAGTCGGTCTTGACCACGGCCGGGGCGATCGCGTTGACCCGCACCGTCGGGGCGAGCTCGGCGGCGAACTGCCGCGTCAGGGCGATCAGCGCAGCCTTGGCCGTGTTGTACGCGCCGATGTCGGGGCTGGGCCGCAGCCCGCCCAGCGAGGCGACGTTGAGGATCGCGCCGCCGCCCCGGCGCATCGACGCCTCCCACACCTGCTGGATCCAGGCCATCGGCGCGGTCA
>CAYQMQ010000103.1:0-7348 GCA_964418395.1 uncultured Actinomycetota bacterium | reverse complement strand
TCAGGATCGGGTCGCGGTAGCGGAACTCGCTGGCGATCTCGACCTCGACGCCGAGGCGCGCCCAGTGCTCGATGGCATAGCGCCCGACCATGCCGGCGTGGTAGCTCGTGCCGCACGCGACGACGTACACCTTCTCGATGCGGCGCAGCTCGCCCTCGTCGAGGCGCTCCTCGTCGAGGCGCAGCCGCCCGTGCTCGTCGAAGCGGTCCAGCAGCGTCTCGTGCACCGCGGTGGGCTGCTCGTGGATCTCTTTGAGCATGAAGTGGGGATAGCCCTGCTTCTCCGCGGCGTCGACGCTCCAGTCGACGGTGTAGCGGTGGCCCTGGGTGGGGTTGCCGTCCAGGTCGGTGACGGCGATCTCGCCGGGGGTGAGCACCGCCAGCTGGTCGTTCATGAGCGCTTCCACGTCGCGGGTGTGGCGGATGAGCCCCGCCACGTCCGAGGCCAGCCAGCTCACCCCGTCGTCGTGGCCGAGGATCAGCGGGGCGCCGCGGCGGGCGGCGACGATCGTGTCCGGGTCGCGCACGTCGACCACGGCGATGGCGTACTGGCCCTCGCAGCGGCGCAGCGCCCGGCGCGTCGCTTCGGCCAGGGCGGCCCCGGCCTGTGGCGCCGCCGGGCTGTCGGCGCCGCCGGAGCGCTCGCTGTCCGACGGCTCGCGGTCGAGGGCGTCGCGCTCCGCCCCGATCAGGTGGGCCAGCAGCTCGCTGTCGGTGTCGCTGGCGAGCTCGGTGCCCCCGCCGGTGAGCTCGCCGCGCAGCGCCTCGTGGTTCTCGATGATCCCGTTGTGCACCAGCGCGAGGTGGCCGCCCGAGTCCACGTGGGGGTGGGCGTTGCGGTCGGTCGGCGGCCCGTGGGTGGCCCAGCGCGTGTGGCCGAGCCCGGCCGAGCCGTTGAGGTCCTGGCCCTCCACGGCGCTGCGCAGCGCCGAGAGCTTGCCGGCGCGCTTGACCACGCGCAGCTCGGGGGCGGCCCGGCTGCCGCCGACCACCGCGACCCCGGCCGAGTCGTACCCGCGGTACTCGAGGGTGGCCAACCCGTCGACGAGGACGTCGAGGAGGTCGTCGCGGCCGGTGCAGCCGATGATCCCGCACATGGGGAAGCCTCACGATCGATGGGCGCTGTCCACCGATCGTATCCCGATGCGGGCTGCCCAGTGGGACGCCCGGCGGTCAGCTCCCGTCGCCGGTGGCGTCGTCGTTGGTCGCGTCGTCGCCCTCGTCGCCGCCGTCGGCGCCGCCGCTGTCGTCCCCGGACTCGCCCCCGCCGTCGCCTTGGCCTGCGGCGTCCTCGAACGGCGGGAAGACCACCGGGTCCCGGCCGGGCACGAGCCCATCGGACTCGTTGTGGGGCCCGACACCGGCCTCAGGCGCCTCGAAGTTGGTGTAGCGGTCGACGAACGCGTCGGCGACCTCGGCGCTGAAGTTATCGCACAGCTGGCGGTAGCCCCAGGCGACGTGGGCCACCTGACCACCGTCCGGCAGCGGCTCGGGGTATTCGGCGACGATGACGAGGGGCTCGTCGTCGACGGTTTGCTCGCCCCACTCCACGATCTCCGCGCGCTCGTCCTCGTCGAGCTCGGGGCTGTACCACACGATCACGTAGCCGTGCTCGAGGTTGTGCACCAGGACTCGCTCGTCCACGTGCTGCTCGTAGACGCCGGTGGCGATCACCGCCCCGCCGACGTGGGGGCCCGAGGTGGCTGGGCGGTGATCGTAGATCTGCGCCGGGGGCGCCTGGCTCAGCTCCTGCCCACTGAGGTGTTGCGCTCCGAGATCCGGCATCTCCTCGACCTGCCCGCAGCCGGCGGCCTGGGCAGCCGCGGCGTCGCCGGCGAGCAGCTCGCCCCGCTCGGCGCGCGACTGCTGCCACAGGAAGCCGGCGCCGCCGATGGCGGCGAGCGCCAGCACCGCCACCACGCCGGTGGCCACGAGCTTGCGAATCCGCTGGCGGCGCTGAGCAGCCCGTTCAGCCTCGCGCTTGGCTTGCTTGCGCTGCTTTTGGCGCTCCCGCTTGGTGAGAGGCTGTTCGTCGTCGGCCACAGCGTCCAACTCCCTGTGCTCGGCATGCTCGGCGCAGGCGACACCCCGCCCGGCCGGGGCGGCGCCGAATCACGGGCGCAGTGTAGGGGCGAGCTCGCGGGACGGCTCGTCGTGCCCCGGCCGCGCATCTGGCGCCTGTCGGGCCGCAGCGGCCGCCCTCATCGGAGTCACACCTCCGGCTACCCTCCAGACCTGGGTTCGCGATCGGCTCCCACCGCGGCCGCGCGAAGTGGCGCAGCCTGCCTCGCCTCACCCCCTGGCCCACCCCCGCCCGCGGGGGGTGTCAGCCGCTGACCAGCAACGCCGTCGCGTACATGACGACGAGCCCGGCCACGAGCCCGGCGGCGCCGGGGACGGTCACCAGCCCCCTCCCGTTGGACATGCCGCGGGCGATGGTCCACACGACCTGGGCGATCGCGCCGGCCGCCACGCCGAAGGCGAGCGTGGCCCAGGCGGGCTCGAACGCGAATCCGCCCGCCCAGGTCCCCAGGACGGTCGGCCCTCCGGCCACAGCCCCGAACGCCGCGAAGTGCCACAGCGACGGCCGCCGAGCAGCCGACCCGAGCGGGGAGACGATGGCCAGACCCTCGGTGGCGTTGTGCAGCACGAACCCGAGCACGAGGAACGTTGCCAGGGACGCCTCGCCGGTTGCGATCGCCGTGCCCACAGCGAGACCCTCGCCCAGGTTGTGCAACCCGATCCCGGCGCTGATCAGGTACGCGAGCGTCAGCCCGGTCAAGCCGGAGGTGGCCGGGGCGGAGGCCGTCGCCGTCGAGCGCGGGGTGGTCGCGGTGGAGTCGGCCGGGTCAGAGGGGGCCGCGGTCGAGCTGACGGCGTCGGGGGTGGTCGAGACGGGGGCGGCCGAGCCGCCGAGCGCGGCGCGTCGACGCTGGAGCGTGCCTTCCAACAGGAACAGCCCCGCCAGGGCCGCGACCGCTCCGATGACGAACAACCCCAGCCCGTCCAGGACCGCTGCGGTCTCCCCGGCCAGCTCGAGCCCCTCGGCCACGGTGTCGACGAGCAGGAACAGCAACAACCCCACCGTGAACGCGAGGACGAACTGCACCCACCGAGGGGAGGCGCGGCGCAGCGAGGGGAACCACAACAGCCCGATGGCCACGGGAACCACGCCCATGTAGATCCCCAACAGCGCGTAGATCCCGATGGCTCGTCCCCCGAACTCGGGGGTCAGCGCGGCCGCCTCGATCTCGTGCTCGATCGTGACCCCCGTGGCGGTGACCAGCGCGATCTCGACCGGCGTCCCTTCGTCCCACGGATACGGGATCGTCAGCGTGGCGGTGTCGTACCGGCCGAGCGTGCGGTCGGAGAGCTCGTGGTCCCAGTACGCCTCGTTGACCAGCACCTGCGAGACCGTCACCGGGTCGGGCCCGTCGTTGCGCAGCTCGAGCACCAGCTCGTGGTCGTTGAGCACGGTGCGCTCGACGGCGACCTCCTCGACCGGGGGCACGTCGCGCAGCGACGGGATGGGGTTGGCCACCAGGAAGACGGCGATCAGCGCCGCGAGGAGCACCAACGGGGCCGCGGCCGCCACCCAGTTCGGCAACCGCTGGAGCTCGCGGGTGGGGGCTTTCACCTACACCACCTCGAAGAAGCTCATCCAGCCCAGCTCCACGAACTCGCTTTGGTGGGCGTGGAACATGAAGCGGCCCGGGAAGTTGTAGGTGAACTCGATCATGTGGCGCTCCGCCTGGCCCATCGAGATCGTGTCGGGGAACTCGTCGGGCTCCAACGCCGTGCCCGTGCGGAAGAGGTGGAAGAAGTTCGCGTGCAGGTGGATCGAGTTGATCGGGTCGAACTCGGTGACGTTGATGACGTGGGCGCGCTGCAGCTCACCCTGGTTGATGCGCACGGGCTTGTTGGCGTAGGCGAACCCCACGGTGTTGACCGCGTACACCTCGTTCTCGCCGTCGAAGTTGGTGTCGAAGCCGTTGAGGATCATGACCATCTCGTTCGCTTCGGGCCGCCCCTCCGGCGGGTCCACGATGAACGCCCCGTACAGGCCCCGGTGGATGTGGTCCTTCAGCGGCAGCGAGTGGCAGTGGTAGAGGTGCGTGCCGAACGGCTCGGCGATGAAGTCGTAGGTGAAGCTCTCGCCCGGATAGACCTCGCCCGCCCCGGGCACACCGTCCATCTCGGCGGCGTGGACGCCGTGGAAGTGGATGGTGTGCGGCATGTCCGAGGTGTTGACGAAGTGGATGAGGATGCGGTCGCCCTCGGTGGCCCGGATGGTGGGGCCCGGCACGCGGCCGTTGTAGGTCCACGCGGGAAAGAACACCCCCGGCAGGACCTCGATCTCCTTGTTGATCACGTTGAACTCGTACTCGCGCACGGTGCGGCCCTGCGCGTCGGTGGAGACCTCGCCGCCGTCGAAATCGGTCAGGATCGAATGCGGATCGAAGCCGTTGCGCTCGTGGTCGACCTCCCCCGGGACCTGCAGGCCGGCCCCGTGCGCCGCCCGCATCCGGTCCCCGTGCCCACCGCCGGAGCCGTGCGGCGCGCCGGAGGAACCGCCGGGCGGTGAGCCGGCGCCGTCGGCGAACGCCCCGCGCGCCAGCGCTCCCGCCGACACCGCGCCCACCGCGCTCAGCAAGCCGGCCCGCAGGAACTGACGCCGCGGCGCCGGGTTCGTCGGTGCCGTCCGGCGCGGCGACCGGGACGACATCGCGAGCGCGACGGGGGGGTGGGCCCGCTGCACGAGGGCTAGCCCGCCCACGACGGCGACCAGCATCACCGCCGTCGCGGTGAGAGAGTGGGGGTGGACCCCGAGTGTCAACGCCGCCACGGCCACCCCGGCGATCCCGAGCCGTGTCGGCAACGCCGCCCGTGCCGGCAGGGTCACCCGTGCCGGCTCGGCGTGTCGGTCGTCTGCCATGTTGCTCCTGTCGTGTCTGACCGGCGCCTCGACACCGCCGCCGCCACCGGCGGCCTCCACGAACACGAGCGCGCCGGCCCCGGCCAGCGCGACGGCTTTAGGCTAGTGACAGATCTAATTTAGACAGCCCTCATGCTCAACACAAGCCGTGGCTCCCGCAGCCTCTCGCTCGGAGCATCGCGTACGAACCGGTCGAGAGGCGAACCGGCAGTGAGGCCGTCAGGGGCCGTGGCCGCTCAGTGGGGTGGGCTCACCGGCGCCGATGCCGGGCCCGGGGCGGGGCCGGCGGCCGCCTCGACGAGCACATGCGGGCCGTCGCCAGCCGGCGCGTGCGGGTCCGGCTCGACCCACCGCGCCCGGTGGCCCAGGTCGATCAGCCCCGCGACCAGCAGTGCCGCGGCAGCGCCCGCCACGTCGTCGCGCGAGGCTTGCACCCGCAACCGGGAGGGGGCGGTGCCGCCGGGCAGATCGATGACGGTGGCCCCCAGCGCGATGGCGCTGCGGCCGGCGCGAGTGACGTCGGCGTCGGGGACGGGGTCGCCCAGCGGATGCTCGACGGGCAGAGCCGCCAGCGCGTCGGCGACCGCACCCTTGCCGCGGGCGAACAGGTCACCCTCCAAGGGCCGTTGCAGCGCCACCGCCCCCGGTCCGTCGTCGCCGCCGACGCCGGCGAGCCCGCGCACCACCACCACCGGCGTGCCGGCGTCCTTGGTGCGCACCAGATCCGCAGCGGCGGCCAGCGCGTCGGCCACGGCGGCCTCGGTCACCTCCAGGACGTGGCCGGCGCGGTCCCGCCGGCCGCGCTCGTCGCGGACCGGGACCAGCCCGGCGCAGCCGATGGCGACATCGGTTTGGCCCAGCCGCCACGGCCGACCGAACGTGTCGGTGACGATCACCGCCACGTCGACGCCCAGGCGCTGGCGCAGCCCGGCACGGAGACGCCGAGCGCTCGCGTCCGGATCGGGCGGCAGCAACACCAGCTGGCCGCGCGGCGCGTTCGAGGCGTCGATGCCGCCCTGGGCGCACACCCACCCCTGCGGCGTCTCGGTGATCGCCACCTGCGGGGCGTCGACCACGACGCGGCGCGCCAGCCCCAGCGCCAACCGCCGGCGCTGGGCGGTGACGTCCTCGCGGGGATCGAGCGGCTCGAGCGCCCCTTCGGCTTTGGACACCGCCTTGTGGGCCACGCAGACGACGTCGCCGTCGGCGAGCTCGCCGGCGTCGGCGATCAGCGCCGCGAGGTCGGCGCCCACCTCGATCTCGGGCAGGCCGTCGACGGCGTGCACCGACAGCGACCCCGCCACTTCGGGTCGCATCCCGGCCCGTTGTGGGCTCACGAGCCTGCCTCCGCGGCGTCCGCGGCGATCTCCAGCACCACCCGGGCCAGGCCCTCGGCCCGGTCGGGCTCGGCCAGCGTCGTGTCGGTCACCGCCACGTGGGCGGCATGGGCCCGGGCAGCGTCGGCGCGGCCGGCGTCGGCGTCGTCGAGCACCCAACCGTCGAGGACGTCGGCGTACAGGCCGGCCACGTCGGCGGCGTCCACCCCGCAGCCGACCACCGGCAGCAGCCGGTCGGCCATCCCCCGCACCACCGCGCCGCCGACGATCGGGCTGATCCCCACGGTGGGCGTGGCCCGCAGCGCGGCCCGAACGCCGGCGAGCTCCAGGATCGGCGCGATCGACACGACCGGGTTGGACGGGCACAGCACCACCGCATCGGCCACGGCGATGGCGCCGAGCACCCCGGGGGCGGGGACGGCGTCGGCGATGCCGTCGAAGCGGACGCCGGCCACGCCGGGGGCGGCCCCCTCGCCGACCCACCACTGCTGGAAGTGCAGGTCCCGCCCGTCGTCGGTGACGATGCGGGTGGTGACCCGGTCGTCGGTCATCGGGCGCAGGGTGAACTCGAGGCCCCAGCTGGCCGCGATGGTGGCGGTGGCGTCGCTGAGGGTGGCCCCGTCGCCGAGCATGCGGGTGCGCAGCAGGTGGGTGGCGAGGTCGCGGTCGCCGAGGGTGAACCACGTCGGCTCGGCGTAGCGGCCGGCGAGCTCGGTTTGCACCTCGGTGGGATCGTTCGCCCGCCCCCACCCGCGCTCCTCGTCGATGCCGCCACCGAGGGTGTAGGTAACGGTGTCGACATCGGGGCTGACGTGGAGCCCGTGCAGGCGCAGGTCGTCGCCGGTATTGGCGATGACCGTCAGCTCCGCCGGGTCCACGCAGCGCACCAGGCCGCGCAGGAAGCGGGCGGCCCCGACGCCGCCGGCCAGGGCAACGATCCGGCTCGGAGTGCGGCTCATTGCCCCTGGATCCTACGACGTCGCGACAAACCCGGCCGACGTCGGTGCCGGCCCGGCACCGGGCTTTACGATGCGGCCATGATCGATCGAGCCATCCTTCGCGAGCTTCCCACGCCG
>CAYQMQ010000102.1:0-7351 GCA_964418395.1 uncultured Actinomycetota bacterium | reverse complement strand
AGACTGACGGGGGCGGGGGCCAGGGGGTGAGGTCACGGTCGTGGCTACGACGTTGTTGGGCGGCACAGCGTGACGGTCCTTGGAAGGGGGCGGCTGACAGCGGGCGGAGGAGGCGCAGCGCGCCGACCGGAGCGCAAAGCCTATCCGGTGGACTGGGGGCCGCCTCGGGCCGGTGTCTGCGGGAGCCGACGGTTAGGCTGCGTCACCCCGGGATCCGACAGCTCGCCACAGCTCGCCACAGGAGGAACCCGCCGCTGATGGCCCTGCCCACCGCTCGCGCCGAAGAGCCGCAGCGCCTGTCCCCGCTCGACGCGTCGTACCTGCGGCTCGAGACGCCGACGACCCCGATGCACACCGGTGGGGTGGTGGTGTTCGAGCCGGGTCTGACGTTCAGTGACCTCAACACGGCCCTTCAGGCCCGGCTGGAGCACGCGCCGCTGGCCCGCAAGCGGCTGCGCGAGGTCCCGCTGGGCGGCCGTCCCGCCTGGATCGACGATCCCGACTTCGACCTCTCGTACCACCTGCGCCACGCGGCGCTTCCCGCGCCGGGTGATCGCGCTCAGCTGGGGGAGTTCCTGTCACGGCTGATCGGCCGCCAGCTCGACCGACGGCGCCCGCTGTGGGAGATGTATCTGATCGAAGGGCTTGAGGACGGCCGGGTGGCGCTGTTCCGCAAGGTGCACCTGGCCGCGGCTAGCTCCGGCGCCGCCGATCCGCTGACGGTGTTGCTGACCGACACCCCTGAGGTCGGCGACGAGCCGCTGCCGTCACGGTGGCGGCCGGCGCCCCCGGCACGCACCTCTGAGCTCGCCGTCGACGCGTTGCGTGAACGCGTCGAGGACCTCGCCGAGGTGGGCCGCCGGGTGGGTGATCTCGCGGCCGCTCCGCGGCACTTGATGGGCACCCTCGCGGGGGCGGCCGGCTCGATGCTCGGCATGGCGGCGCGGGCGGTGCGCCTGGCCCCCGAGAGCCCGTTGAACGTGCGGCTCTCACCCCACCGCCGGTTTACGACCACCCGGGTGGACCTGGAGCGGCTGCGGGCGGTGCGCCGCGCCTTCGGCGGGACGATCAACGACGCGGTCGTGACCGTGGTCGGTGACGCGGTGGGCCGGCTGTTGCGCGGCCGTGGCCACGACACCCACGACCTCGATCTGCGCGTCATGGTGCCGGTCCGGGTGGCCCGCGGCGACGGCGGCATGGGCGACCTCGCCGAGGAGCTGCCGTTGGGCACGGGCGTCGTCGGGGTGTTGGCGCCGTTGCCGGTGATGGAGATGGATCCGGTCGCCAGGCTGTACCGCGTGATGGGCGAGCTCGCCGGGCTGCGGGACTCCCGGCAGGCGGTGGCCGCCACCGACCTCGTGCGCCTGGCGGGGTTCGCTCCGCCGAACCTGCACGCGATGGCGGCCCGGCTCGCCTCGGCCGAACAGCGCTACAACGTGGCGCTGTCCAACGCGCCCGGGCCGCAGTCCGCGCGCTACCTGCGGGGAGCGCGCATGGAGGAGAGCTACCCGTTCATCCCGTTGGCCGGCGATGCGGCCTTGTCGGTGGCCGTCACCAGCTATCAGGGCGAGATGTTCGTGGGGCTGCTCGGAGACCGGGCCGGCGTCCCCGACCTGCCCGACTTGGCCGGCGCCCTCACCGCGGCCGTGGAAGACCTGTACGCTGCCGCGATGGTCCAGCCCGACCACGCCTGATGGCCTCGACCGCCGCCTCTGCCGCCGACGCCCTCGCCCGCGCTCGGGCGGCCGGACAGCGCGCGGTCCTGGTCGCCGTCCTCGCCCCCGCCGAGGCCGATGCGCCCGCCTCCGGCACCCTCGTCGTCACCGAGGACGGCCAGCGCCGGGGTGGCGGTCTCGGTGCCGAGAGCCTCGACGCGGCCGCGGCGGCGTTGGCCGACGAGGCCCTCGACGACGCCGCCGTCCGGCGCCGCGTGGTGGCCCACCCGGGGGCGCCGGGGACGGAGATCGAGCTCGTCGCCGAAGTCCACGAGCCCGAACCGGCGGTGATGGTGCTCGGTGCCACCGACGCGGGCCTGGCGCTGGTGCGCCTCGTCCGGGCGCTGCCGGAGCTGGCGACGCTGCTCGCGCCGGGGGGCGCGGTGGACGTGCCCGTCGGCACCGAGGTCCGCGCCGACCAACCAGCTCGTGTGTTGCTGGCCGCCCCGCCCGGACCGGGGGACGCGGTGGTCTGTGCCGACCCCCATGCCACCTGGGTGCTGGAAGCCCTGCGCGTCGCGCTGGCCAGCGACGCGGGCTACGTCGGGGCCTTGGCCGACGAGGCCGGCGCCCGCGCCCTGCGCCGTCGGCTCGCCGACGCCGAGGTGCCTCCCGAGCGGCTGCAGCGGCTGCACTGTCCGGCCGGGCGGCCGCTGGACACCGCGGTTCCCGGAGAGGTCGCCTTGGCCGCGCTGGCCGAGGCGGTCGAGGTGCGCCGGGCCGGGGTGGGTGCCACGCGTGGGGGAGCGGGGCGATGAGCGAGGGCCACGCGAGGGGCGCTCGGCGCCCGGCGCCCGACCATGCGGCCGACGCCGGGGGCGACCCGGCGGCGCTGGCCGTCAAGCAGACGCTGCGCGAGGAGGTGTGGGACCTCCTGGAGGCCGAGGGGCTGGCCCGCTTTCCCGGCGCCCGAGGCCGCATCCCCAACTTCGCGGGTGCGGCCGACGCCGCCGAGCACCTGCGCCACCAGCCGCTGTGGCGCGACACCGAGGTGGTCAAGGCCAACCCGGACGCCCCGCAGTGGCCGGTGCGCCAGCGCGCGCTGGCCGACGGCATCGTGCTGTACATGGCCGTGCCCCGCCTGGCCGAGGCGGATCCGTTCGTCCGGCTCGATCCGGCGGCCATCGATGAGGCGCCGCGCACGGCCACCTCCATCAAAGGCGCCCACCGTCACGGCCAGCCGGTCGCCGTCAGCGACCTCGAGCCGGTCGATCTCGTGGTGATGGGCTGCGTCGCCGTCGAGCCCGGCGGAGCGCGCCTGGGCAAAGGAGGTGGCTTCGCCGACCTCGAGTTCGCCCTCGCCCGGGAAGCCGGCCTGATCGGTGACCACACCGTGGTGGCCACCACCGTCCACCCGCGCCAGATCGTCGAGACCGGCCGGATCCCCGTCACCGGCCACGACGTGCCGGTGGACCTGGTGGTCACCGCCGACGACGCCCACTGGTGCGAGCGCGGCCACCCGCGGCCGACCGGCGTGCGCTGGGAAGAGCTGACCGACGAGAAGATCGCGGCGATCCCCCTGCTGTCCCGCCTGCGGACCGCGAACCCGTGACGCCGGCTGCCGACCGGCTCGAGCCGGCCGCCCAGAAGGCCGTGGACCGGCTGAGCGCCGATCCCGCCCGCACCGGGGTGTTGCTGGACTTCGACGGCACCCTCGCCCCGATCGTCGCCGATCCCGCCGACAGCCGGCTGGCCTCGGCCACACTCGACGCGCTGGGGCGGCTGGCCCGTCGGCTGGCGGTGGTGGCGGTGATCTCCGGTCGCCCGGCCGCCTTCCTCGCCGACCGCGTGCCCGTGCCCGGCGTGCGCCGCCTCGGCCTCTACGGCGTCGAGGAAGCCGACGCGGACGGCACGGTGCGGGCCCGACCCGAAGCCGAGGCGTGGCGACCACAGGTCGAGCGGGCCGGCCAGCGGCTGCGGGAGGCGGCCGCCCGGGTGGAGGGCGCCTGGGTGGAGGACAAGGGGTTGTCGGTGGCGGTGCACTGGCGTCCCGCCCCAGACCACGCCGCCGCCGAGGCGGCGTTGGAACCGGTGCTCGCCGAGATCGTCGAGCGGTGGGGCCTGGCCCGCGAGCCTGGCAAGCTCGTGGACGAGCTCCGCCCGCCCGTCGACTGGGACAAGGGCTCGGTGGTCACCGAGCTGGCCGCTGCCGCAGCGCTGGTCGAGGTGGCCTACGCCGGCGACGATCGCGGCGATCTGCCGGCTTTGCGGGCGGTCTCCCGGCTGGGTGGCGTGGCGATCGTCGTGGACCACGGGGCTGAGACCCCCGCGGCGTTGCGTGAGGTCGCCGATGTGCGGGTCGACGGCGTGGACGCCCTGGGCCGGCTGCTCGTGGGCCTGGCCCAGCGCCTGGAACCCCCCGCGTGACACGGCAACGGTGAGCCTTCATCCTGTCCTCCGCCCGGCGACCGGTGCGTGAACGCGGCCGATCACGGGAAACGTTGTCACCACTCCCTGATCGAGCGAGGAGGGTTCACCGTGCGCCGCTCCGACGAGCTCCCCCGCCCGGGACGGGCGGTCGCCCCTCGGGTGGCGCTGGCATGACGGCACCGGCGCTCAGCCCGCCGAGCCCCGACAGCTTCGCCCACCAGCTGCTGGTCTATGACTCACTCGACGAGCTGGCGGGCGCGGCGGTGCCGTTCCTCCGTGAAGGGGCGCACCACGGGGACGCGATGCTGATGGTCGCCGCCCCCGACAGGCTTGAAGCGGTGCGGGACGGCCTCTCGCCGGAAGAGGGCCGGGCCGTCTCCTTCGCGTCGTCCTGGGACTGTTACGCCCGGCTCGGCGTGGCGCTGAACGAGTTTCAGCGGTTCATCGAGACACACCGCGGCGAGGGCCGTCGGGTCCGCACGGTGGGTGAGCCACCGCGGGAATCGATGAGCCGGCCGTATCAACGGGAGCTGGCCTGCATCGACGCCGCCTTCAACGCGGTCGCCCACGCGCCCGGGGCCAGCATCGTGTGCCCCCTCGACCGAACCGAGACCCCAACGGAGGTGCTGGACGCGCTGCGCCGCAGCCACCCGGAGGTGGTCGAGGCCGGTCACCGGCGGTCCAGCCCGGAGTTCACCGAGGCGACCGCGCTGCTGATGGACACGTTGCGGCAGCCGTTGCCGGCTCCGGCCGGGGAGGTCGAGGAGCTGATCCCCGGCGAGCCCGCGACGGCCCGGTCGTTCCTGGACGCGCGCCTGACGCCGGTGCTGGATGCCGATCGCCGCAGCGACTTCATCACCGCCATCAACGAGGTGGTCGCCAACGCGTTCACCCATGCTGAGATGGACCGGCTGCGGTTGTGGCAGGAGAACGACCACGTGATCTGCGAGGTCCTCGACGGGGGCGGCGGGCTGGCCGATCCGCTGGTGGGATACCGCTCGCCGACGCTGGAGCAGACCTCGGGGTGGGGCCTGTGGCTGGCCCGGCAGCTGACCGGCGTGGTCGAGGTCCACACCGGCCCGCAGGGCAGCGCGGTCCGCCTCCATGCCCCGCTGGCCCCCGCCGGCCTGGCCGGCTGACCGCGCTGCGACCCGCTCACGACACCGGCGGTCGGTCCCCGGTCCAGTCGGCCGCCCGCTGCACCTGGCCGGCCAGGCGCAGCAGCGTGGCCTCGTCGGCGGGCCGACCGGTCACCATGACGCCCAGCGGCAGGTTCGGCTCCGGGTGGGCGGCGGTCCAACCGAGCGGCAGCGTCACCGACGGCTGGCCGGTGATGTTGGCCACCGGCGGGAGCCCGACGTAGTCGCCGGCCGCCCGGAACGCCGCGTCCGGGTCGAGGTCGGCGAAGGCGTTGATCAGCGCTGGCGGCTGGGCCATCGTCGGCGACACCAGCGCGTCGTAGGCCAGCGAGGCCCGGACGATCGCCCGGCTGGCGAACTGCAGCGAAGAGATCGCCCGCAACAGCTCGTGGGCGCCGGTGGCGCGGCCTCGCCGCAGGTGGTGGGCGTTGAACGGCTCGAGCTGGTCGGGCTCGACCGGTAGCGCGGCCACCCCCGACTGCCACAGCGTCTTGAAGTGCTCGACCAGCTCGGCGGACAGCGGCGGCTCCACGCGCTCCACCAGGTGCCCGAGGTGTTCCAGCAGCCGCCCCGCGGCTTCCGTCGCTGAGAAGCTCTCCGGGCTGACCTCGGCCAGGGGCGTGGACGTCACCAGCCCGAGCCGCAGCCGGCCCGGGTCGGTGCCGGCTTCGGCGACGTAGGGGCGAGGAGGCTCCGGCGCCCAGTACGGGTCGCCCGGGGCGTAGCCGCGCATCACGTCCAGCACGGCGGCGGCGTCCTCCACGTGGCGAGCCAGCGGGCCCGGCGTGGTCAGCCCCGCCATCTGATCGCCGAACAGCGGCGCCAGCGACACCCGCCCGCGCGACGGCTTCAGCCCCACCAGCGCGCAGTGGGAGGCGGGGATGCGGATCGAGCCGCCCCCGTCGGTGCCGTGGGCCACGGGCATGAGGCCGGCTGCGAGCCCCGCAGCCGCCCCGCCGGAGGATCCGCCGGGGGTGCGGTCCAGATCCCAGGGGTTTCGTGCCGGGCCGTGCAGCCGGGGCTCGGTGACCGGCACCGTGCCCCATTCGGGGACGTTCGTCTTGCCCAGCACGATGAAGCCCGCGCGGCGCAGCCGCGCCACGTGCTCTTCGTCGAAGTCGGGGATGAAGCCCGCCTTCGACGCCGTCCCGAACGTGGTGGTCACGCCCTCGGTGCACTGCAGGTCCTTGATGCCGATCGGCACCCCGTCGAAGGGCAGGGCCTCGGGCGTGCCGACCCGCCCCTCGGCGGCTCGCGCCTCCTTGCGGGCTCGCTCGGGCGCCAGCGCCACGAAGCTGCCCAGCCGCCCGTTGAGTCGCTCGATCCGCTCGAGGTAGCCGTCGACGAGCTCCACCGGCGACAGCTCGCCATCGCGCACGCGGCGCGCGAGGTCGCAGGCGGAGGCGAAAGCCAGCTCGTCGTCCACGCGGGGCGTTCTAGCAGACGCGGCCCGCCCGGCAGCAGACGCAGCTCGCGCGGCCACCACACGCCCGGTACGGCCCGGGCCGGGCCAGCACGTGGCCTCCCCCGCTGGGGCCTGCCAGTCTTGGCAGACTGGCCGCGGCACCATCGCCACCCACAGCCCACCGCCCTGCGTTTCGGAGGTCGCGCCGATGTCGACCGAGCACGCCCCGCTGCTGGTCAGCGCCTGCCTCGCCGGGTGCGCGTGCCGCTTCGACGGGCGCGCCAAGCCGCAGCCGCACGTGCAGGCGCTCGTCGACGACGGCGCGGCCGTGGCCGTGTGCCCGGAGGTCGCCGGGGGGCTCGACACGCCGCGGCGGCCAGCCGAGATCGTCGGCGGCGACGGCGACGACGTCCTCGACGGCCGGGCGCGGGTGCTCGACGACACCGGCCGCGACGTGACCGCCGCCCACCTCGCCGGGGCCGCCGAGGCGGTCCGCGCCGCCCGCGAGGCCGGCGCCGGCGAGGCGGTGCTCAAGGACGGCAGCCCCTCCTGTGGCAGCACCGAGCGCTACGATGGGACGTTCAGCGGAGTCCGCCGTCCGGGCCAGGGCGTCACCGCCGCCGCGCTGCGACGGGCCGGGGTGGTGGTTCGCAGTGAGACCGACCTGGGCTCGGACAGCTAGCCGCTCAAGCAGCGAAGCGGTAGCGGCCTAAGACAGAGCC
>CAYQMQ010000101.1:0-7414 GCA_964418395.1 uncultured Actinomycetota bacterium | reverse complement strand
TGCGGACAACCGGCGTGGCACGGGACGGGTTCGGCGCTAGCTGAGTGAGAGGTGGACTCGGCCGGTCGGGTCAGAACGGGAGGGGGTTGCCGTCATCGTCGACGATGCGGCCCCATCCGGGCGGCGGATCGTCAGGCGGCGGCCAGCCGAGCGGGTTCCGGTCGGCGTCCCCGTCGGTGGGCGGGTCGCGGTCGCCGCCGCCATCCCCACCGTTGGGTGGGTGGCGCGGTTGGGTCAGTGGGGTGGCGCGCGGCTGGGTGGTCCATTTGCGGGCCCGACCCTGATAGCCGGCCAGCGCCCCGCTGTCGCCATCCAGCTCCAGCTGCCAGTGGTGACCGTGAGCGCGCAGGTGATCGACGCGGCACAGACACGCCAGGTTCTCGGGATGATGGGTACCGCCCATGGCCTGTGGCACCAGATGATGGATCTCGCACTGGGCCAGCGGGGCGTCGCAGCCGGGCCAGCGACACCCCCGATCGCGCAGCTCGACAGCCGCGCGGATCGCCGCAGGGATGTCGTCGGCGTGGAGCTTGGCGGTGGTCTCAAGCGGGCGGGCGCCGTCGAACACCACCGCCTGCACCGTGGCGTCGCAGGCCAGGGCCTCCACGGCGGCGGCGGTCAGCCGCGGCAACATCCCGCGCACCGGCACATCGACCGTGCCGGCGGTGGCCGCGGTCGCCTCCGCCAGGGTGACGCCCACGCGGATGATCGGCTTGGGCGCCCGGCCCGTCACCGGCCGCGACCCGCCCGCCGCAGCACCGTCATCGCCGGCATCGTCGCGCTCGGGGTCATGGTCGCCGCTTCCGCACGCGGCGTCGCTGCGGTGGCTGGCGGCCCAGTCGCCACACACCCTGGCCAGCGCCGCGGCGTACTGCCGGCTGCGCGCCGTGGTCGACCAGCCCGACGCCGCCGTGGTGGCCGGCTGGCCGGTGTCGTCGCGTTGGGGCTTTTCGGCGGCCCGGTCGAGGGTGCCCACCACCGTGGCGGTGGTCAGCGCATCCAACTCGCCATACACCCGGGCGCCGCCATCAAAGCTGGGCTGCACGGCCACGAAGCTCGCCGCCACCCCATCGGCCTCGTCACGTTCGCGGCGGGCCAGGTCGCACAGCTCGTCGACGGCCCGCTCGGCCGCCCCCACCAGCTCATCGGGCTCGACGTTGCCGATCTCGCCCTCGTGGTGGGTGAACGTGGCCCCGATCCGCTCGTCCAACCAGGCCCGATCGGCACGCGAGCGGCGACGCACCAGCCGGGTGATCGCCCGAACCTGGCCCCAGGAGACGTCGCCGTCCAAAAACAGGCCGCGAAGCACCGACATGTCGGCCAGCACCTCACCGGCGGTGACCAGCGTCGCCCGATCCGCCCCCGTCAGGCGACACGCCACCCCCAGCCACAGCTGCAACGACTGGCCGGCCTCGCGCTCGGCCTCGCCGGAGCTGGCCAGCCGGCCGGCGCGCACCACCGCCTGAGCCCACAACCGCTCGGCGCGGCGCAGATCCTCGGCCAACGCAGCCAGCTCACCCTCACCCGGCTGGCCGTCGACCCCGCCATCACCGCCGCCGGCGCCGCCGTTTTCGTAGTCGTTGTGGTCGTCATCGCTCATGACCAGATCGTACGTCCAAGGTGTGACAACTTGGAGAGGTCGGCCCGCCAACCTGGGGAAAATTTCGTCGGCCCGACGACACGCCCCGACCCCCCAGCCCGCTTCCCCGAAGCAAGGCGTCTCACGCGACCGTGTACCAGCGGCACCACCCGCACGGCCGAGCCCCGCACAGCAGATCGACGAAGAGCCCTCCGTCTGTCTACAGCCGCGGTTCGACCTCTCGCCGAAAGAAGCGGAGGAACTCGTCCTGGTACGGCCCGATGTTGTGCAGGTACAGCTCGGTGTAGCCCGCTCGGGCGAACTCGGTGATGGCCGCCACATACCGTTCGGGATCCGGGCCACACGGGATCGTGTCCGGCGCCGCGTCGGCCACGACCGACGATGCCTGCTCGAAGTGCTGCGGGGTCGGAAGCTCTTGTGCGACCTCACCGGCCAGCCCCAGATGCGGCCACAGGCGGCTCACAAGGTCGCGGGCTTCGCCCTCGTCAGCGCTCCAACAGCACTTCCCGGTGGCCACCCGCGGCTTGTCGCTGCCGGCTTGGCTCTGGAAGGCGCCAGCGAGCTCGGCATCGGGACCACCGCTCACGAACCCGTCCCCCACCCGCGCAGCGACCTCCGTGGCCTTCGGGCCGAACGCCGACACGTACACCGGCACCGGCCGGTCAGGCAAGTCGAAGATCTCGGCGTTCTCCACGGTGTAGTGTCGGCCATGGTGGCTTCGCTGTCCTCCTGCCCACAGCAGGCGCATCACCGTCACGGCCTCCTCGAGCATGTCCAAGCGCACGTCCACCGGTGGCCACCGGTCCCCGAGGATGTGCTCGTTCAGGTTCTCCCCCGAGCCGATCCCCAGAAAGAAGCGGCCGTCGAACATCAACGCCGTCGTGGCGGCGGCTTGCGCCACGATGGCGGGGTGGACACGGATGGTGGGACACACGACGGCGGTCCCCACCCGGAGCGACGTGGTGGCGGCGATGCCCCCGAGCACCGACCAGACGAAAGGGCTGCTGCCCTGGGCTCTGATCCACGGGTGGAAGTGGTCGCTGATGACCACCGACTCGAACCCGGCCTGTTCGGCGGCTCCTGCCTGCCGCACCAGCTCCCGGGGGCCGTGGTCCTCGCTGGAGAGCATGACGCCGATGTCCATCACTCACCTCACCCGCTGTCTCGAGCGTCCGATTTGCTGGGCATTGGACGGTGCCGGAGGTGGCCGCAGGTGACCACATACCCGCACCCTCGGTGAGAAAACGGCCCACGTGCCGCGCATATGCGCTCATCGACCGGAAACGGTGGCGCCGGCCCGACAGAGGCGGAGGGCAAGGGTCGGCGACGGTCCCGACCGCAAGGGCAGATCGCAAGGGGCTGTCGGGCCCATCCGGCGAGTCGATTCGTCGGCATATGCCTCGGACGCCGCTACGGCGAGGTGCTTCACATGACGAGCCCGCAGGAATCGAACCCGCATGACTCGGGGCCTCGGAGATCGGCCGAGTCCGAACTGCAGCCTCCCACGACGCTGGGCCTTCGCTTTCCGGACTTTCGGACTGCGCGCCAGGCCATCGAGCACCTGGAGACGTCGGGTTTGGACGGCGCCCGCATGGGGTTCCACCGGGAGAGCTTGGAACGTGCCGCCCGATCGGCGGAGGGTGGCAACCGCGACGAACGGTTCCTTCACCAGGCGTTCCAGAAGTTCCGTCGCGGCGCCGTGGTGGGCGCCGCGATCGGCCTGGGGCTGGGCATCATTGGGAGCGCCGCGTTGTGGGGCACCATCCTGGCCACCGCCACGCTCGTCAGCGTGATCTCCGCCGCCGCGGTGGGGGCGCTGATCGGCGCGGCGGTGGGTGGCATCTGGACCCATCAACAGTCGCCCGCGTGGGAAGCGACGTTCGAAGCCCCCGACGTCGAGGAGCCCACGCTGTACGTCCGGGTCGCCAACGAGAACGACGTCGCCCTGGTCAATGACGCGCTGGCGACCCGCGGCGGCTGGTTGGAAGAACCCGCCCCGTGAGCCGATGACGAGAGCCGCGCCGGAGGTCCACCGGCGCGGCTCTCTATCGACAACTGTGCATCGCCGCCCTGCAGGCTGTGGTCACTCTTCTTCGAGAGCCGCGACCGCCCAGCGGACCCATGCCTCGCGCCTGCTCCCGCTTTCCTGGACCTCCAGGCGCGGGGCCCCGGCATTGCCGGGTGCCGACGCGCTGGCCGTGCCGGACGGCGCGGTGGGTTCCTGTTCGCGTCCCGTCATCATGGTCACCTCCCGGTTTGCGGCTACGGGCGAAGGACGACCTTCATGGCGTCGTCCTGCTTCTTTTGGAAGATCTCGTAGGCATGCGGAGCGTCGTCGAGCGACAGATGGTGGGTGGCGAACCCCTCGACGCCGAGCGGATCGGTCTCGTCGGTGACCAGCGGCATGATGTCGCCGATCCACCGTTTGACGTTGGCCTGGCCCTGTCGGATCGTGACCTGCTTGTCGAACAGCGTCAGCATCGGCAGTGGGTCAGCGGTGCCGCCGTAGACGCCGATCAGCGAAACCGTCCCGCCACGGCGGACCACATCGATGGCGAGGTACAGGGCGTTCAGCCGGTCGACCCCGCCGTGTTCCATCATCGGCTGAGCCACGCTGTCGGGCAGCACCGACGCCACCTGCTGAGCCACCTTGCCCACCGGCGAGCCGTGGGCTTCCATGCCCACCGCGTCGATGACCGAGGCCGGCCCGCGCCCTTCCGTGATCTGGCGCAAGTCGTCGGCCAGATCATCGTGCTCGCGGAGATCGAACGTCTCCACCCCGTAGCGGCTCGCGCGGGCGAGGCGTTCCGCCACCAGATCGACGCCGAGCACCCGATGACCGCGGTGAGCGGCGATGCGCGCCGCCATCTCGCCGATCGGTCCCAGGCCGAGAATCGCCACCGTCCCACCCTCCGGGATGGCGGCGTACTCCACGGCCTGCCAGGCGGTCGGCAACACGTCGGACAAGTAGACGAAGCGGTCGTCGGGCGGACCCTCCGGCACCCGGATGGGCATGAAGTTGGCGTGTGGCACCCGCAAGTACTCCGCCTGAGCGCCGGGCACCTGGCCGTACAGCTTGGTGTAGCCGAACAACGCCGCGCCCATCCCCTGGTCACGCACCTGGGTGGTCTCGCACTGGGCGTGCAGCCCTTGGTTGCACATGAAGCACGTGCCACAACACAGCTGGAAGGGCATCACCACGCGATCGCCGGCGGCGACTTCGGTGACCTGGGAGCCGACCTCTTCCACGATGCCCATGGGCTCGTGACCCAGGATGTCGCCCTCGTCGAGGAACGGCCCCATCACCTCATACAGGTGCAGATCGGAACCACAGACCCCCGTCGACGTCATGCGCACGATCGCGTCCGTGGGCTGCTCGATCTTGGGGTCGGCCACGTTGTCGACCGAAACGTTGCGCGTCCCTTGCCAGGTCACTGCTCGCATCGTGGCTCCTTCAACGGGGGCCGGGATGGTGTGCCCGGTGCTTCCGCGAATAAACGCCACTCCCCGGGGCTCTGGCAGGCATGAGCGGTGGGCGATTGCGGGAACAGTGGCCGTGCTCACGTTGTCCTCCCCGACGGGTTGTGTCCATGACTAGCGCCCCAACCACAACCACCAACTCCGAGCGCGGCGAGCTCGATCAACTCCTCGAACGCCTCGAGGAGCTTCTCACCGGCGTCGACGAGCTCGATCCGGAGGTCCGCGACACCGTCTACGAGCTGTTGGATGGCGTCGACGCGTTGCATCGGCTCGCGCTCACCCGGCTCGAGCACCTGCTCGGCGATTATGCCGGTCGGCTGCGTGACGCCGATCCGGTGGTGGCGTGGTTGTTCCACGCCTATGGCGTCGGCGTTGATCTGCACGCCGCCGCGGAGCAGGCCCTGGCCGACATCCGCCCCTACATCCATTCCCACGGTGGACGGGTGGACGTGCTGGATATCACCGACGGTGTGGTGCGCGTGCGTCTGGGCGGCTCGTGCGCCGGCTGCACCGCCTCGGCGGTCACCCTGCAGGAGGGCGTCGAGAAGGCGCTGGCTGAGGGCGTGCCCGGTTTCGCGGGGCTCGACGTCGTCGAAGAGGAGGCCGAGCCCCACCCCCCGCCGGGGCCGACGCTGCTGCAGATCGAGACCCGGCCTGGGGCACGCGGTGACTGAGGCGAGCGCACAAACCCCGAGCCCGGCCGGCGGGACCGCCGAGCAGGCCCTGTTGGATCGGCTCCACGCCCACCCGCCGGACCGCGACCCCGTCGAGCACGCCACCGCGGCGTTCCACCTGGGCACGCTGCGACTCGACGCCGGCCGCATCGACAGCGCCATCACCGAGCTCGAGCGCGCCCGGGCGCTGTTCGACCCCGAGGGGCTGCCAGTGGAGCACGCCAAGGTGACGACGATGCTGGGGGCCGCGTTGCGCGCCGCCGGTCGGCTCCCGGAAGCCGCGGCCTGCTTCGACGACGCCGCGGGCCGTTTCGCCGGGGCCGACCAGCCCGGCGAGCATGGCGCGGCGCTGCACAACCGGGGGCTGGTGGCTCGGGACGCCGGCGAGGCCGAGCACGCGGCCACATGCTTTGAGCAGGCCCACGACCGGTTCGTGGCCGCTCGGGCCGGTCCGCAAGCGACCGCCGCGGCCCGCGAACGAGGCGCGGCGCTGCTGACCAGCGGGGAGATGGCCACCGCCCGCGAGGTGTTGGCTGACGCGGCCGAGCAGGCAGGCCGCCTCGGCGACCTCGCCGCCCAGGGCGAAACGGCCAACCTGATCGGGCTGGTCGAGCTGGCCCGCGGCCAGCCCGACACGGCCGCCGGGTTCTTCCAGGAGGCCGCGGCCGCCCACCCGCGCGGCACGCGCCCGGAAGCCTTCGCGATGGCCAAGGCCAACCTCGCCGTGGCCTGGGAACAGGCCGGCCGCGTGGCCCGCGCCCGGCTGGCCGCCCGGCAGGCGCTGGCCGCGTCCGCCGTGCCGCCGGCCGTGCGCGATCAGGCCACCCAGTTGCTCGACCGGACGGGCAGTGGCCCCGGAGACGCGCTGGCTGCGGTGGACGCCGAGCCAGCCGACGATTGGCCGGTGATGCTGCGCGAAGAGACGGTCCGGTGGAGCGTGGTCGACGGGCTCGAACGCGACGCCGAGACCGCCGCCTGGGTCCGGGGCCTGGCGGAGCTCGGGCCCCGCGCCGGCGACGTCGCTGAGCCCTGGCTCGGAGCGCTGTTGGAGCTGCCGCCGGCCGACATGGACTCGCTGGCCGCCGCGGCCATTCGCGCCACCGGCCGCCTCGCCGACGCCGACGCTCAGCGGGTGCGCACCGAGGTCGGCCGTGCGATGGCCCGCTTTCACGCTCCCCAGATGCTGCGGCTGCGCGACACGTTCGAGCGCCTGGCCGGCGAGTTGGGAGAGCCGACCGGATGGGGCTGACCATCGACGACCTGCGCGAGAACGTCCTGGCCATGGAGCTGCCCGGACGTCCGGTGCGCAGTTACTCGGCGCTGGTGGCCACCCACGCCGACGCGCTTGCCTGGGCCCGCGCGGACGCGCCGGCCGGTGCCGTGGTCGTCGCCGACTATCAGGCGTCGCCGCGTGGCCGAGGCGGGCTCGAGTGGACGATCAGATCGGGCATCGACCTCGGCTTCTCGCTGGTGGTCCGACCGAACCTCACCACCGAGAGGGAGGGATGGCTCTATCCGGCCGCCTGTTGTGGCCTCGCCGACGCCGCGACCGACCCTGATGCCGCCGTGACCTGGCCCGACGAGGTCCACGGGTCAGACGGGCGGCTGGCCGCGCTGGCGGTGCACGCCGAGCTCGGCCCCGACGGCGTCGAGTGGGCGG
>CAYQMQ010000100.1:0-7455 GCA_964418395.1 uncultured Actinomycetota bacterium | reverse complement strand
GCACGCGGTCCATGCCCACCAACAGCCCGACCTGGGCGAAGGCGGTGTTCACCGACCGGTGCATGGCCTCGGTCATGTCCAGGTTGGAATAGCTCGCGCCGCGGTAGTTGTGGATGCCCCTGGTGACCCACGATTGGTCGGGCTCGAGAAGCCCGTGGCCCATCGTGGTCCGGTTCTGACCCTCGACCGGTGCATCCGGCGGCAACCCCTGCTCGAGCGCGGTCGCCATCACGAAGGGCTTGAACGCGCTTCCGGGCTGGCGCCGGCCCTGCAACGCCAGGTTGAACTGCTCGCGATCCCAGTCACGGCCGAACGCAGCGGTCAGCACGCGCCCGTCCCGGGGGTCGACGGTGGCGATCGCGGAGGTCACCCCGTCGCGCTCGGGGAAGTGCTGGCGCACGATCCGCTCCGCGGTGTCCTGCAGGTCCGGATCGATGGTGGTGGTGATCCGCAGGCCGTCGGTGAACAGCCGGTTGATGCGTTCCTCGCGCGAGTCCCCGAACGCGGCGTTGGAGAAGAACTCCTGCTTGACCGCCTCGACGATGTAGGGCTCGCGATGTGCGTTGCCTCGCCGGGGGGCCACGCCAAGGGGCAGCTCCTGCAAGTGCGCCGCTTCCTGGTCGGACAGCCATCCCTTCTGGGCCATGCCCGAGAGCACCGCATTGCGCCGTTGCACGGCCCGCTCAGGGTTGTCGCGGGGGTTCATGCGGGCAGGCGAGCGGATCTGGCCGGCCAGCAAAGCAGCTTGCTCGACCCGAAGCTCGGTCACGTCGGTGGCAAAGAACTCCTCGGCGGCGGCGGCGATGCCGTAGGCGCCGGCGCCGAAGTAGACCTGGTTGAGGTAGCGCTCGAGCAGCTCTTCCTTGTCGTACTTGTCCTCCAGCGCCATCGCCTGGAACAGCTCGGCGATCTTGCGATCGAGCGTCTGCTCGTCGCCGACGGCCGCCTTCGCCAGCTGCTGGGTGATCGTCGACCCGCCCTGGGTGATGGCGCCGGCTTGGTAGTTGGAAATGAGGGCGCGGCTGATGCCTTCCACGTCATAGCCGTCGTGCTCGAAGAAGCGGCGGTCCTCAGCGGCCAGGACCGCGCGCCACACGGGCTCCGGGACGTCGTCGAACGGGACGTGATCGCGGTTGACCTCGCCGTGCAGCGTCGCCAGCTTCGTGCCGTCGGGACCGACCACCTCGCTGCGTTCGGCCAGCGACGGCAGTTCCTCGGCGTCGGGCACGACCACGTCGACCGACACCGCGCCGGCCGCGCTGGAGCGGACTGACTCGATCGTCGCCGGCGCCACCGCCGCGAACACCAGCAGGGCCGTGGCCCCGCCGACCACCAGCCCGGCGGCTCGCAGCAGCCAGCCGCCCAACGAGGAGGACCCTCGTCCCTCCATGCGCTTGTCGTCTCCTTCCCGCGTCGACCGCCCCCGGCGTTCCCGGCCGCCGTCCGGCCACCGTGGCTTCTACCGCGGCGTTCCCGGTCACGCCGTGGGTCACACCAGGCCGCCCATCCGACTCGCAACGACGGGAGGGCGCCCCGGGCGGCGGTACGGCGCGCCAACGCTGCGGCGGTGGCCTCGGCGCCTGCACGTTCTGGGGTGTTCCTCTCAGGGCGTCCCTGCCGGATCCCCTCCCGTAGATCACCACCACACAGCTCCAGTCCCCAGCATGGCACGGTTGTCGCGTGCCTGGGGACAAGCGGATCATCGCTGTCGCGCCCGGGGCCGCGCTACGCTTGCCTCCCCCCGGCGACGACGCCCGCCTCGTCGGTGACGGAGCGCAGCGATGAGCGACCGGCTGGAGCGCCTGCTCAACCTCGTGATCGCCCTCCGCGAGACACGCCGGCCGATGACCACTCGGGAGATCCATGAGCGGGTGGCCGGCTACGGCCAGGCTGACTGGGCGGCCTTTCGTCGCATGTTCGAGCGCGACAAGGCGGACCTGCGCCATCTGGGCGTCCCGATCACCGTCGCGCCCCTCGATCGCTGGGATCCCGCTGAGGGCTATCGGATCGATCCCCGGGGAGCCGAGCTCCCCCCGCTGGCTCTGGACGCCGACGAGGTCACCGCGCTGTCCCTGGCCGCCTCGGTGACCGGGATGGACGCGCTCGCCCGGCCAGGGCTGCGCAAGCTCGAGATCGACGCTGATGCGCCGGGAGCCGCCGACATCGTCCCGCGGGTGGGGGTCGAGCTCCCCCTGAGCGCCCCTCATCTGCCGCGTCTGCTGGCCGCTCACCGTGCCCGGACGCCGGTGCGGTTCGCGTACCGCACCGCCGACGGGCGCGACACCATCCGGACGGTGGAACCCCACGGCCTGGTCCACCGTGCCGGGCGTTGGTACCTCGTGGCCCGTGACCGGGGCCGCGACGCCGACCGGGCGTTCCGGTTGGACCGCATCGTCGGCGAGGTGGCTGACGCCGGTCCGCCGGGCTCGGCGGAGGCGCCGCCACAGCCCGTGGCCGTTGACGACGTGCTGCCCGACCAGCCCACGCCACGCCTGGCCGAGGTCCGGGCTCGCGAGCCCGCGCTGGCGGAGGTGCAGGCCGTCGCTGAGGACGAGGGCAAACCCGCGAGCGGGGGCTGGCGGCGTCTGCGCGTGAGCTTTCGCGATCCCGACCGCCTCGCCGGATGGGCGCTGGGCCTCGCTCCGGACGTGATCGTCGTGGGACCGGACGACGCCGCCGACGCTTTCCGCGTGGCGGTCGATGTCGTGGCCGCTGCATGACCCACGCTCCGCGGACGCTCACGCGCCTCGAACGGCTGCTGCGCGTGGTGCCGTGGCTGTTGGCCCACCCCGGCACGCGGGTGGAGGAGGTCGCGGCGACCTTCGACGTCGACGCCGAGGAGCTGTTGGCCGACCTCGAGCTGTTGAGCCTGTGCGGCGTGCCGGGCTACGGCGGCGGGGACCTCGTCGAGGTCCGCATCGTCGACGACCGCATCACGCTGCACCTGGCCGACGCGCTGCGCGACCCGTTGCGGCTCACCGCCGTGGAGGCGTTGGCGCTGCTGCTGGCCGCCCGAGCCGTTTCCGCGCTCGAGGGCGTGGCCCCCCCGGCGCTGAACCGGGCCGCTGACCGCCTGGCCGGCGCGCTGGGGGCCGACGACGCCCTCGTCGTCGACATCGCCGCCCCCGGCGCCGAGATGCTGCGCACGTGTCACCACGCCGTGGTCGACCGGCACGTGCTGCGGCTGCGCTACCGCGACGCCGTGGGCAACGTGACCGAACGCGACGTCGAACCGTGGGCGGTCACCGCCAACCGGGGCGCCTGGTACCTTCAGGCGCACTGCCGTCGGGCAGGCGCGCGCCGTGACTTTCGGCTCGATCGGGTCACCCGGCTCGAGCCGACCGGGGAGCTGGCCGCGGACCCGCCCGCCGAGCTGTCCCCCCCGGGCTATCAGCCCTCTGCGGACGATCCGCGCATCGAGGTGGCGGTGCGCCGTGACGCGGCGGGCGTGCTCGATGATCTGCCCGCCGCGCGGGTGGAGGCCGACCCCACGGGCGACTCGTGGCTGCGCGCCTCGGCCCCGGTCGGCAGCCTCGACTGGGCCACCCGCTTCGTGTTGGCCGGAGGCGGGGCGATCCAGCCGATCGCCCCCGAGGAGTTGGTCGCTGCGGTGCGGGAGCGGGCCGCCCAGACGCGCCGAGCGCTCGATGACGCCGCGGCATGCTGATCCTGTGCCGGGCCGAGCCGCGGGCGTTCTCCTGGCTTCCCGCCACGCCGGCGGCACCGCACTAGTTCGTCCGGGGGGTTTCAAACCCCCCGGACAGGGCAGCGTGCGTCGCCCGTGACGTTCCGATACTCCCGACTGAGCCGATGATCCCGGATGTCGAGCAGCCAGCGCGGCGCACCCGGTCGAGCTCACCCACACGGGGGGCCTTAAGCCCCTGAGACCGGATGCCGACTGTGGGGACAGCACCCACCATGCGGCAAGGGAGCCAGGACGATGACGACGATCAAGGCGACATGCCCCACTTGCGGCGAGGTCTCGCTGACGTCCGAGGACGTCGAGCTACGGGTCTTCCCCGACGGCGCCCACGAGGACTTCTACGCCTTCGACTGCCCCGACTGCGCCCAGCGGGTGCGCAAGCCGGCCGATGCGCGCGTCGTCCGACTGCTGCGCACCGGCGGGGTCGAGCCGACCGAAGCGGCCGGCCATCCCGAGCAGCCGCCCCAGGATCTTCCGCCGATCACGCGCGATGAGCTGTTGGACACCCACGAGCTGTTGCAGCGTGATGACTGGCTGGATGCTGCCGTCGGTGCGCTGCAGCAGTAGCCACCCGTCGCCGAGCCCGGCCGCCGGCCGCTGCTCGCGGTCGGCGACGACCACATAGACTCGCGGCCGGACCGGACCCGACGGGAGATCGCGGCATGGCGAGCATGGCGTTGGTGGCGCTCGCTGCGGCCGTCGTCGCGCTCGGGCTGGTCGCGGTGAGCGGGGTGTTGGTGTGGCGCGCGATCGGGGGGCTGCGCCACGGGCTGACCGCCGCGCGTGAGCGCTTGGAGCCGTACCGCGCCGAGCTCGCTGCCGAGCAGGCCACGTTGCGGCTGGAGCTGGAGGGGCTGCAACGGCGGTGCCAAGGTCCAGCGGGGGGCGGGCGACCCCCACGGCGGTCTCCCGAAGCCCCCTGAGAAGTCCTACACTGTGCCCACGGCCATATGCGGCCGATGTGGGGCCCGCGCAAACCAAGTGAGGACGACATGCCAACCCCGCCAGGTGGTTCTGAGTGGCTCATCATCCTCCTGATTTTCGTGCTCCTGTTCGGCGCCAAGAAGCTGCCTGAGTTGTCCCGCTCGCTGGGCCAGAGCATCACCAGCTTCAAGAAGGGTGTCCGGGAGGCTCACGAGGAACCGCAGGAGGCTGAGACGGCCGAGAAGTCCGAGACAGGCGGAACGGCCGAGGCGGTTGACGAGGCTGAGGCCAACGTTGGCGCGGACGACGTTTCCGGCAGCGAGTCCCGTGACCGCGGCAACGTCTGACCGCGCTGTCCGGCCCTAGTGTGGCCGGTTTTTCATGACCTCGACGCACCCGGAGCGCGCCGGGGACGGCGCCCCTGAGCCCGAGGGCGGCCAGATGCCGCTGCGCGAGCATCTGGTCGAATTGCGCCAGCGCTTGGTGTGGTGCGTCGTCGCCATCGCTGTCGGGTTCGGGCTTGGCTTCGCCGTACATTCGCCGGTGTTCGATGTCCTGATCGCGCCGTACTGCAACCTGCCCTCCGAACTGCGGGCCGGCAGCGACGCGATCGCCGACGACTGCACCCTCCAGGTGTTCGACGTGCTCGGCGCGTTCTTCCTGCGGCTGAAAGCCGCGGCGGTCGTGGCCGTCATCGTGGCCGCGCCGGTGGTGGCGTATCAGATCTGGCGTTTCGTTACCCCCGGCCTGCGCCCCGTGGAGCGCCGATACGCCCTGCCGTTCGTGGTGATCTCCCAGGTGTTGTTCGCTGGCGGCGCGGTGTTCAGCTACTTCGTGCTGCCGCGCGCGCTCCAGGTGCTGTTGAGCTTCGCCGGTGACAACGTGACCTCGCTGATGGGCGCCAACGAGTACCTCAGCTTCCTGCTGCACCTGATGATCGGCTTCGGCATCGCCTTCGAGGTGCCGCTGATCCTGATCACCCTGGTGCTCATGGGGGTCGTCAGCGTCGAGGGCTTGACGCGCTGGCGGCGCCACGCCATGTTCGGCGCGTTCGTGGGCGCCGCGTTCATCACCCCGACCACCGATCCGGTTACCATGACGTTGATGGCCGGTCCGCTGGTCCTGTTCTACGAGGTTTCGGTGCTGGTCGCTCGCTTCGTGCGCCGCCGTCAGGGCACCAGGGTCTGATCCCGCTGAGATGACTGACTCGACCCACGAGGCCGCCACCGACGCGGCCGCGCCCACCCGTGAGCCCGGCCTGGCGCCGGGGGCTGACGCGTTCGCCGCGACGTACGGCTTCGACCTCGACGACTTCCAGCGCGACGGGATCCGAGCGTTGGCGGAGGGCCGCTCGGTGCTGGTGGCCGCCCCCACCGGCGCCGGCAAGACCGTGGTCGGCGAGTACGCCGTGTGGCAAGCGTTGACCACCGGCGGCAAGTGCTTCTACACCACGCCGATCAAGGCGCTGTCCAACCAGAAGCTCGCCGATCTGCGGGCCCGCCATGGCGACGACGCGGTCGGGTTGTTGACCGGCGACCACGTCATCAACGGCGACGCGCCCATCGTGGTCATGACCACCGAGGTCCTGCGCAACATGCTCTACGAGCAGTCGCCGGCGCTCGATGGGCTGCAGGCGGTCGTGCTCGACGAGGTGCACTACCTCGCCGACCGGGCGCGCGGGCCCGTGTGGGAAGAGGTGATCATCCAGCTGTCGCTCGACGTGCAGCTGGCCTGCCTGTCGGCGACCGTGTCGAACGCCGAGGAGTTCGGCGCGTGGCTGCGCCACGTACGTCCCTCGCCGGACCCGGAGCGAGCCGCGCGGGCCGACGAGTCCTGCGACGTGGTGATCAGCGAGCGCCGGCCGGTGCCGCTGGAGCACCACTACGCGGTCGGCCAGCGCGTCTACGACCTGTTCCGCGCCGGCAAGAGCGGCGGCAAGAAGCCGAAACGCCATCAGGTGCAGGCCGCCAAGCAGGCCCAAGGCGGCGTGCCCAACCCCGAGGTGCTGATGCTCGAGCGCCAGGGGCGCGGCAAGCGCGTCAACCGGCAGGGGCGCCACGTGCCCGCGGGGCCGAAGCTGCGCCCACCGCGACGCTCGGAGATGGTGGGGATGCTCGAGCAGCGCCAGTGGCTTCCCGCCATCTGCTTCGTGTTCAGCCGCGACGGCTGCGACACGGCCGTGCAGCAGCTGCTCAGCGACGGAGTGGGCCTGACCACCGGGTCCGAGCGCGCTGAGATCCGCGCCGAGCTCGAGCGCACCGCCGCCCAGCTGCCCGACGACGACCTCGAGATCCTCGGGTTCGCGGCGTTCGCCGAGGGGCTCGAGCACGGGGTGGGCGCACACCACGCGGGGCTCGTGCCGGCCTTCAAGGAGGTGGTCGAGCGGCTGTTCGTGCGCGGGCTGGTGAAGGTCTGCTTTGCCACCGAGACGCTCGCGCTCGGCATCAACATGCCCGCGCGCACCGTGGTGATCGAACGCCTGGAGAAGTGGACCGGGCAAAGCCACGAGCTGCTCACCCCGGGCCAGTTCACCCAGCTGACGGGCCGGGCCGGCCGCCGCGGCCTGGACGACGTCGGCCATGCCGTGGTCGCCTACCAACGCGATGTGGACTTCCAGACGGTGGCCTCGCTGGTGGGCCGGCGGACCGAGCCGCTCACCTCCAGCTTCGCGCCGTCCTACAACATGGCGGTCAACCTGCTGCGGCGGGTGGACCGCCCCCGCGCCGAGGAGCTGCTCGGCAAGTCGTTCGGCCAGTACCAGGCCAACCAGCGGGTCGGGGCCGACACTGACCGGATCGCCCGCAACAAGGAGGCGCTGGCGGGCTATG
>CAYQMQ010000099.1:0-7496 GCA_964418395.1 uncultured Actinomycetota bacterium | reverse complement strand
GGCGGCAGCGCGGCCGGCTCGGCAACTGGGTGCGCGGCGTGCTCGCCGTGGGCGCCTTCGTCGGCGTGATCGTGCTGGTCATCCAGACGGCCGGGGCGTAACCGGCGCGGAGCGCTGATCCCCATGTTCCCGGCCAGCCGATGGAACCGCGCCCGCACCGACGAGGACGCCGAGCGGCTGCTGCGCGAGCACCAGCCGCGCGACCCAGGTGAGGAACCGCCGCTGCGCAGCTGGGCCGCCGTGCGCCGCTGGGGGCCGCTGCTGGCGCTGCTGGGCTTCGTGGTGCTGGCCGTGCTCGCCCGGGTGGCCGGCCTCACCTGACCCGGCGATCCTCTGAGGCTACTCGACCGGCTTGGACGAGCGCGGGGAGCGGTCCTCGGCGGGAAAGCCCTGCTCGGCCAGGGCCTGGCGGGCCCGCTCGATGCGTGCCGGCGCCGGCGACTCGGCCCACGGGTCGCGGCGCTGGCCCACCGAGGTGATCGTGAACGCGGCCGGGTCGAGGTCGTCGTCGACCTCGGCCCACGCCAGCGGGGTGGCCACCGTCGCCTGCGGCGTGGCCCGCGGGCTCCACGCCGACACCACCGTCTGCTGCTCGCCGTTGCGGCTCCAGTCGACCAGCAGCCGGTCGCCGCGGCGGGCCTTGCGCATCTCCACGGTGAGCTCGCGGGGGTGGGCGGCGACCGTCGCCCGGCCGACGGCCAGCGCGAAGCCGCGCAGGTCTTCGGCGGTGTAGCGCCGCTCGACCGGCACCACCACGTGCAGTCCCCGCTTGCCGGAGCTCTTGACCAGCGCCGGCAGGCCGAGCGCGTCGAGGGTCTCGCGCACCCACCAGGCGGCCTGGACCGCGGTGGTGGGGCCCGCGCCGGGGTCGAGATCGAGGACCACCGTGTCCGGGCGCCCGGGCAGGTCGGTGCGCCAGCTGAGCGCGTGCAGCTCGATGACGGCGATGTCGGCCAGCCACTGCAGGTCAGCGACGTCGTCGGCCACGCCGAAGGCGATCTCGCGCCCGGACCCTTCCGACCACACGCGGCAGCGGCGCACGTGCTCGGGGGCCCACTCGGGCAGGTCCTTTTGGAAAAAGCCCTCGGCTTCGACCCCGTCGGGGTAGCGCTTGAGCGACAGGGGCCGGTCGCCGACGGCGGCCAGCAGCCGGTCGGCACAGCCACTCACGTAGGCCCACAGGTCGCGCTTGGTCAGCCCGGCTTGGGGCCACAGGACCTTGTCGGGCCGGTTCGGTCCGTCGGTCACCGGCGCACCCGCCCCGCCGCCAGGTGACTCACCGCACGTCGAACGTGCCGGCCGGCTCGGGCAGGGGCTCGAGCTCGGCGATCTCGATGCCGTCGACCTGTGCCTGCGGCGGTCCCTGCCGGCAGAACGCCACGGCCTCATCGACCGCGTCACCGGGGCCCTGGAAGACCGCTTCGACCCGCCCGTCGGGCAGGTTGCGCACCTTGCCGGACAGGCCGAGGTCGGTGGCCACGTCCTGGGTGCTGGCCCGGAAGAACACGCCCTGCACCCGGCCGGAGACCGTCACCTTCACGCGTCGGACGTCGTCGCTCATCGCCTGCGTGCTACCCCGTGTGGGCTGCGCTGTCACTCCCGACGTGGGCCGGTCGGCACCGGTCGGGCGACGATAGGCTGCCTGCCGATGACCTCGCTGGCAGCGCTCGACGACGTGGAGGGCGTGGCGCACCTGGCCTCCGGCAAGGTGCGCGAACGCTACCTGCTCGACGACGATCGGCTGTTGCTGGTCACCACCGACCGGATCAGCGCGTTCGACGTGGTGCTGCCCACCCCGATCCCCGACCGCGGCAAGGTGCTGACGGCGATGACCGCGTTCTGGCTGCGGGGGCCGCTGGAGGGCATCGTCGCCGATCACCTGCTGTCCACCGACCCGCGCGACGACCCGCGGCTGGCGCCGCTGGCCGGTGCGCTGGCCGGCCGGTCGATGCTGTGCCGGCGGGCCGAGATGCTGCCGGTCGAGTGCGTCGCGCGCGGCTGGCTGGCCGGCTCGGCGTGGGCCGACTACCAGGCCACCGGGGCGGTGTGCGGGGTGGCGCTGCCGGCCGGGCTGCGACTCGGCGACCCGCTGCCCGAGCCGGTCTTCACCCCGGCGACCAAGGCCGAGGCCGGCGCCCACGACGAGAACATCACCTTCGACGACGTGGCCGCGATCGTCGGTGGCCACACCGCCGAGCAGCTGCGCGAGGTCACGCTGCGGCTGTATCGCCTGGCGGCCGACCACGCCGCCACCCGCGGGCTGCTGCTGGCCGACACCAAGTTCGAGTTCGGCTGGATCGACGGCGAGCTGGCGCTGTGCGACGAGGTGGCCACCTGCGACTCGTCGCGCTACTGGCCCTCCGAGGCCCACCAGCCCGGTCAAGCACCGCCGAGCTACGACAAGCAGGTGGTGCGCGACTGGCTGGCCGGCACCGACTGGGACAAGACCCCGCCCGGTCCGGCCCTGCCCGACGAGGTGGTCGCGACCACCCGCCAGCGCTACATCGAGGTGTACGAGCGCCTGTCGGGCCAGGCCTTCGCGGACTGGCCACCCAGTACTAACAAGTCGCTCATGTAGCGAAGCGGTAGCGACCTGAGCCGAGTCGCTCATGTAGCGAAGCGGTAGCGACCACCAAAAAGGAGCCCCGCGTGCCGCGCGTAGCCATCGACGTGATGCTCAAAGACGAGATCCTCGACCCGCAGGGGCAGGCGATCGAGCGCGCGCTGCCCGAGCTGGGCTTCGCCGACGTCGCCGACGTGCGGGTGGGCAAGCACATCGAGCTCGACGTGCCCGACGGCGACGACCTGGACGCGCGCATCGAGCGGATGGCCACCGACTTGCTGTCCAACCCCGTGATCGAGTCGTTCACCTACCGCGTGCAGCGGTGACCCGACGGTGACCAAGCGGTCGAAGGGCGCGGAGCGCGCGGGCGATCCGTACGCCACCGCGCCCATGGGCGAGCTGGCCGAGCCCTTGCTGCCGCGCTGGTTCGTGGTGTTGGCCGTGGCGTTGGTGCCGGTGGCGGTCGTCGTGTTGCTGGTGGCCTTCCCGTTCCTGGGCAGCGACGAGCTGCCGGCCGCCGAAGTCCGTCCGCCGCCTGGGCCGGAGGGGGCGTTCAGCCACGACGTCGGGGAGGTGACGCTCGGCTCGGCCGAACCGCAGCCGGCCGAAGCGCAGTGCTCAGCCGTGTCCGGGTTCGCGGTCGCCGGCAGCGAGTCGGACCGGCAGCGGTTGCAGACGGCGCTGAACGCGCTGTGCGAGACGGGCGTGCCCGCTGACGCCGCGGCGGCGCTCGCCGCGTTGCGCGACGCCGGGGCGGTGGTGCGCTTTGCGGTGTTCGAGCGCACGGAGGTGAACTCGGTCGTCGAGCTCCGCGCCGACCCGCCGCGCGTGCTGATCAACGCCCGGTTCACGGGGGTGCCCCAGCCGCGGTGGGTCACGCCGCTGGTCGTCCACGAGGCGGTGATGTTCGACGGCGACCCTGCGACGGCGGCCACCGCCCTGGCGGCGCGCCGCGCCGAGCTGGCGGTGTGCGCAGCGCTGTTTGACCGCGACGATTTCTCGAGCGGCTGCGAGACCGCGTCGGAGCTGCTGGCCCTGGACGATCCGGCGGCGGCGTTGCGCGACGCCGGCTACGAGTGAGCGCCTCCCTCACCCCGCCCGGTTGATCCGACAGTGACTGCGCCCGTCCGGAGCCGTTGTCGGACCAATGAGGTCGGCGCGCGGCGGTAGCCTTGCCGCATGGCTCAACGCGTGGGGATCGTGCAGCTGCCCGGCTCGTGCGATGAGCGCGACGCCGCCTACGCCGTGTCGCTGGCCGGCGGCGAGCCGAGGCTGCTGTGGCACGGCGACGCCGACCTGGGCGGGGTTGACGCGGTGATCGTCCCCGGCGGGTTCACCTACGGCGACTACCTGCGCGCCGGCGCGCTGGCCCGCTTCGCGCCGATCATGGGCGCGGTGGCGGGCTTCGCCGCCGAGGGCGGGCCGGTGCTGGGCATCTGCAACGGCTTCCAGGTGCTGTGCGAGGCGCGCCTGCTGCCCGGCGCGCTGACACGCAACCTCCACCTCCGGTTCGTGCACCGGTGGGTCCACGTCCGTGTGGAAGCCGCCACGCCGTGGAGCGCCGACGCCGCGCCCGGCGCGGTGCTGGAGGTTCCGGTCAAGCACGGCGAGGGGCGCTATGTCCACCCCGAGCCCCAGCAGCTGGCCGATGCCGGCCAGGTGTGGCTGCGCTACGCCCACGGCGAGGGCCGCATCGACTGGGCGGCCAACCCCAACGGCTCGGTCGCGGAGATCGCCGGGGTGACCAACGCGGCCGGCAACGTCGCCGGGCTGATGCCCCACCCCGAGCACGCCGTCGACCCGCTGCTGGGCGGCACAGACGGTTACGCCCTGCTCGCCGCCGCCGGCGCGCGCGTGGCCGCGACGGGCTGAGCAGCCACGCCCCGAGGACAGCCGGGCCTCTGACGCCACCTGCTCGTGCCCGCAGACCTGACCCCTTGCACAGCGGGTGCTTGACGAGTGCAGCCCCCGAAGCGGACACCGGGGGTGCAATCAACTCCGGCATTCCGTACGCTCGGACGCGGGAGGTCGAGATGGGGTTTGTTGGGCGGCATGCCGAGTTGGCGCTGTTGCGCGAGCGGTTGCGCGTGGCCCAACAGGGACGTCCTGCGATGGTGCTCGTGGCCGGTGAGCCCGGCGTCGGCAAGACTCGGTTGGCGACCGAAGCCGCTGGCCTTCCCCAGGCGCGCGATTTCCATGTGGCGTGGGGGCACTGTCGCGAGACTGAGGGCGCGCCCGCCTACTGGCCGTGGACTCAGGCGCTGCGCACGGCGCTTCGCCATCTCCCAGACGAGGACATTCCGGCGGAGGCCGCCGAGGTCAGGCCCTTGCTCGACCTGTCGACGGCATTGACCGGCACCGACCGCTTCCGGCTGTTCGACGCCGTCGGCAGGGTGCTGGAGCAGGTCGCACAGTGCCGGCCGTTGCTGCTGGTGTTTGACGATCTGCACCGCGCCGACTCCCCGTCGTTGCGGTTGCTGCGGTTCGTCGCTGGCGGCATTAGAGACGTACCGTTGCTCCTGCTGGGCACGTATCGCCACACCGAGATCGATCACACCCACGCGCTGGTGCAGCTTGCCGAAGACGAGGCGGGTCGCGAGCGCTTCTCGCTGCTGTCCCTCGATGGGTTGAGTCTGCAGGAGACGCTGGGGCTCGTGGAACAGGTTGTCGGCACCGACAGCCGCTTCGACGTGCAGGCGGTGCACGAACAGACCGGTGGCAACCCGTTCTTTCTCACCGAGGTGCTGCGCGGCGATCCGCACGGGAGCGTTCCGGCAACCGTTGAGGCGGCGATTCGCGCGAGAGTCCGCAGGCTGCCCGAGCCGGGGCGGCAGCTGCTGAGATCGGCTGCGGTCTTGGGCCGCGAGGTCGACAGCCGCCTCCTCGGCCTGCTGACCGGCCGGCCACCCACAGAGGTAACCGAGAGCCTCGAGCCGGCGCTCGCCGCAGGCCTGCTCATCGGCCATTCCCGGGTCGCCGGTGCGTATCGGTTCGCTCATGTGTTGGTCCAGCAGGTCCTGTACGCGGGGCTGTCGGACACCGAGCGCGAGCGCCTGCACGACCACGCGACCGAAGTGCTCGACGGGCTGTCCGATGCCGATGTCACCGCAAGCGAGATCGCGGGTCATGCGCTGCGCGCCACTGGCGTGGCAGGCGGCCGGCAGCGAGCGCGGGAGCACGCGTTGCGGGCGGCGCGACTCGCAGCCGGCCGACTTGCCGACGAGGACGCGGCTGGCTGGTATGCCACGGCGCTCGACGTCGCCCCCGGCACCGACGAGGAGCGGGTCGCCGTGCTGTGCGAGCTTGGCGAGGTCGCCGCAAGGGCAGCCCTGACGACCGAGGCGAGAAGCGCCTACGAGCGCGCATGGCAGCTCGCCGATCGGCACGGATGGACCGAGGTGCTCGGCAGAGCTGCGCTCGGTGTGGGTGAGGTCATCGTCTCCGCTGGCACGGTCGATGCGGCCCTGGTCCGCATGCTCGAACAGGCCCTGGCCCGCAGCGGCGACACGGACTCGCCGCTGCGGGTGCGCTTGCTCGCACGGCTTGCTGTGGAGCTGTACTGGAGCCCCGAGCTGCCGCGGGCCCGCGCGCTGGCGACCGAGGCGGCCAGCGCTGCCCGCCGCCTGGACGATGGCGGCGCCCTCGCGGCCGCGCTCGCCGCCCAGCAGTTCGTGCTGCGCGGGCCGAGACTACTCGACGAGCGCCTCCGCCTCGGTGCGGAGCTGGTCGCACTCGCGAACCGGCTGGGCGACGAGGAGCTCGAACTGCACGCGCGGCGGCTCCAGGTGTCCGACCGGTTGCAGCGCGACCTCGTTGCCGCCGACGCGGAGCTCGCCGCGCTCGCCGCGTTCGCCGAACACACCCGTCGCCCCCTGGCTCGGTGGTACGTCCTCATCCACCGCGCCATGAGAGCCAGCATCCGTGGCCACTACGACCAGGCGCTCGCGTTCGTCGACGAGATGGAGGCGCTGGGGCGTCGCATCGACGCCCAGCCCACATCGATCTATGCCGTCGGCCAGCGGTTCGTCGTGCTACGCGACCTTGGCCGGACCGGTGAGGTGGAAGCCGAGCTCCGCGACGTGTGCGCCTGGTATCCGATCTTTGCGACGACGCGGGCGATGCTCGCGGTGCACCTCGCCGAGACCGGTCGTTGCGAGGAAGCCGGGGTGTTGCTCGACGCTCTCGCAGCCGACCGGTGCGCCAGCGCACCCCCCGACTCGTTGTGGCTGGCGACTGTCGCCCTGCTCGCCGAAACCGCGGCGCGGCTCGACCGCGCCGACCACGCCGAGACCCTCGCCGACTTGCTGGCGCCGTTTTCGGGACAGGCGATCGTGCAAGGCGTGGTCTGCTGGTACGGAGCGGCCGACTACTACCTCGGGCTGGCGATGGGCGCGTGCGGCCGACTCGACGACGCCGACGAGCACTTCGCCGCCGCGCGCCGTTTCCACCAAGCCTGGGCAGCGACCCCGTTTTTGGCGACAACGCTGGCCGACCACGCCGCGCTGCTGGGCCACCGCGACGCGCCGGGCGATCGCCAGCGCGCCCAGCAACTGGCCGCCGAGGCGTCCGAGCACGCCCGACGGATCGGCCTGACGCGACTGCCCGCACCGCCGTCCGGCGGGCTCACCACCCGCGAGCGCGACATCCTCGAGCGGCTCACCGCCGGGGATACCAACAAGCAGATCGCCGGCCAGTTCGGCATCAGCGTCCACACCGTCGAGCGACACGTGACCAACATCTACAACAAGATCGGCGCTCGCAACCGTGCCGACGCGACCGCCTTCGCCTTCCGCGAGCACCGCACCTGACCACCCGCCAGATCTACATGGTTTCCGGGATGCGCCGAACGCACCGGGTCGCGCATCCTCTCCCACACGTGGTGAGGCCAGCGGCGACACGCCACCGCGGAGGATGAGCCACGAAAGGGGATGCG
>CAYQMQ010000098.1:0-7604 GCA_964418395.1 uncultured Actinomycetota bacterium | reverse complement strand
CCGGCGAAGGTCTCCGGGCCGATCTCGTGGGTGCCGAACTGCCCGGCCAGCGTCCCGTGGAGCTCGGCGACGACCCGTCCGAGGTCGACCACGCCCTCCACCAGGCGATGCGGCGGGGCAACGCCGCGAGCCACCGCGTCGGCGTCGTCGAGCGCCTGACCCCAGGCGTCGCGCGCCTGGGGCTCGAACCGACTGACCATGACCAGCGCGGGGGCCTCCTTCGCGGCTCCGCCCCATCCGAGCGCGCCGGCCTGAGCGGGCACGGCGGCGAAGCCCGCTTCCGTCAGCGCCGCCGTCAGCTCCACATCGGGGTTCGGGCCCGGCTCGAGCCGCCGGAAGACCTTCACGAACCAGCGGTCCCCGAGCACCGCAGCGCTGTTGGACTGCTCGAGGTGCAGCCAGCGGGTGGGCACGTCCGTTCCCGTGTCCAGCTCCGGCTCTCCGTGCGGGGTCCCCACCAGCTCGGAGCCCACGGTGGTCAGCGTCGCGCGATCGGTCGTGGCCGCGGCCGCCAGCGTCCGCACCCCGCGAGGGTCGACTGTCGCGTCGCCGACGGTGACCCGACCGACCTCCCCGATGGGCTCGGCCGGGTCGGCGACCAAGGGCAGGTGGTAATGCTCGACCGTGCCGTCGCCGTAGTCGACGGCCAGCAGCACCACCAGCACCGTGGCGCCGACGTCGTCACCGGTCAACAGGGCGGTGTCGGCGATCTCGGTGGCCACTTCCTCGCGGCTCTTGCCGCCGAACCAGCGCTGGGTGACCGTCCACCGGTGCAGCAGCTCGCCGAGGTCGGCCCAGGCGGTGGGGGTGTTGAGGTTCGACAAACCGCTCGTCATGGGCGGACACCTACCGCGGGGCGGGCGTGGCGAGCGCAGCAGCACCGCCACGGGATGAGCGCGATCGACGGATCATGCACCAGGGTCCTCCAGCCCAAACCAGTAGAAGCCGTGCGGGGCCAGGGTCAGCAGATACGACAGATCCCCGATGGGCGGAAACGGCGTCCCACCCACCAGCTCGACCGGCACCGCGCCGGCGTAGCGGGACAGGTCGAGCTCCACCGGCTGGGCGGTGTTGGCCATGTTCGCCACCACCAGGACCACCTCGTCGGTGTCCCGCTCGATGCGCAAGAACGCCAGCACCTTGTGGTTGGACGCCGGCAGGGCCTCGAACTCGCCGGTGCCGAACACCGGATGCTCGCGTCGCACCCGCAGCATGTTGCGCACCCAGTGCAGCAGCGAGCTCGGGTTGCGCTGCTGGGCTTCCACGTTGACGGCCTGGTAGCCGTAGACCGGGTCCATGTTCAACGGCAGGTACAGCTCGGCGAAGTCGGCTCGGCTGAAGCCCGCGTTGCGGTCGCTGGACCACTGCATCGGCGTGCGCACGCCGTCGCGGTCACCGAGGAAGATGTTGTCGCCCATGCCGATCTCGTCGCCGTAGTAGAGCACGGGGCTGCCGGGCAGCGACAGCAGGAGCGCGTGGAACAGCTCGATGGTGTCGCGGTTGTTGTCCAACAACGGCCCCAGCCGGCGGCGGATGCCCACGTTCGCTCGCATGCGCGGGTCGCGGGCGTAGGCGGCGTACATGTAGTCGCGTTCTTCGTCGGTGACCATCTCGAGCGTCAGCTCGTCGTGGTTGCGCAGAAAGATCCCCCACTGGCAGTTGTCGGGGATACGGGGCGTGGATTCCATGACCTCGACGATCGGGCGGGCTTCCTCGCGGCGCGCGGCCATGAACATCCGCGGCATGACCGGGAAGTGAAACGCCATGTGGCACTCGTCGCCGTCGCCGAAGTACTCCACCACGTCGGCCGGCCACTGGTTCGCTTCGGCCAGCAGCACCCGGTCGTCGAACTCGTCGTCGACCATCTTGCGCAGCCGTCGCAGGTAGGCGTGGCTCTCGGGGAGGTTCTCGCAGTCGGTGCCCTCCCGCTGGAAGAGGTAGGGCACCGCGTCGAGCCGCAGCCCGTCGAAGCCGAGGCCGAGCCAGAACCGGACGACCTCCAGCATCGCGTCCTGCACCTCAGGGTGGTCGTAGTTGAGGTCGGGCTGGTGGCTGAAGAAGCGGTGCCAGTAGTACGCCCCGGCGACCGGATCCCAGGTCCAGTTGGAGGTTTCGGTGTCGACGAAGATGATGCGCGCGTCGGCGTAGCGCTGCTCGGTGTCGCTCCACACGTACCAGTCGCGTTTGGCCGAGCCCGGCTGGCGCGCCTCCTGGAACCACGGGTGCTGATCGGAGGTGTGGTTCATGACCATGTCGGAGATCACGCGGATGCCCCGTCCGTGAGCCTGCTCGAGCAGGTCGGCGACGTCGTCCACGGTGCCGAACTCCGGCAGCACCTTGTAGTAGTCCCGGATGTCGTAGCCGCCGTCGCGCAACGGCGAGTCGAAGAACGGCAAGAGCCACACGCAGTCCACGCCGAGCCATTCGAGATAGGGCAGCCGTTCGGTCAACCCGGGCAGATCGCCGCTGCCGTCGTTGTTGGCGTCGAAGAAGCCGCGGGTCAGCACCTCGTAGAAAACCGCGGTCTTGAACCACGGCGCGTCGCTGAGCGCGCCCGTCGCGCGCTCGTCCGGGCGCCCGTGGCCGGCGGTGCTGCTCATAGCGCGGACAGGGCCAGCACGTGGGCTGGCTCGACGTGGGGGTCGAGGCGGACGTAGTTGTGAGGGCCCTCCCACACGTAGCGGGCACCGGTCAGCAGGTCGTGGGCGTTGATCGCGCTGGCGTGCTCCAAGCCCAGCTGCGACAGGTCCAAGGCGGTGGTGGCTTCGTGCGCGTGGTGAGGGTCGAGGTTCACCACGACCAGGACGGGATCCGTCCGGTTCGGCCCCGCCTTGGAGAAGCACAGCAGCTGCTCGTTGTCGATGTGGTGGAACCGCAGGTTGGTCAGCTGCTGCAGGCTGGGATGGGCGTGCCGGATCTCGTTGACGCGGGTGATGTAGGGGGCCAGCGAGTCGGGGCGGTCCCAGTCGCGCGGCCGGTAGAAGTACTTCTCGCTGCCCAGGTACTCCTCGCTGCCTTCGGCCAGCGGGGCGTTCTCGCACAGCTCGTAGCCGGCGTAGATCCCGTAGGTCGGGGCGAGCAGCGCCGCCAGCAGCAACCGGATCTTGAACGCCGGGCGCCCGCCCTGCTGCAGGTAGGCGGTCAGGATGTCCGGGGTGTTGGGCCAAAAGCTCGGCCGGTAGTAGTCGGCCGTCTCGGTCTGGGCCAGCTCGGTGAGATAGGCGGTGAGCTCCGCTTTGGTGTTGCGCCAGGCAAAGTACGTGTAGCTCTGCGAGAAGCCGAGCTTTGCCAGCGTGGCCATCATCTTGGGGCGGGTGAACGCCTCGGCCAGGAACAGCACGTCGGGGTGGTCGGCGTGGGTGCGCTCGATGAGCCACTCCCAGAACGGCAGGGCCTTGGTGTGGGGGTTGTCCACCCGGAAGATCCGCACGCCCCGGTCGATCCAGAAGCGCACCACCCGCTCCAGCTCGGCCCACAGACCCGCCTGGTCCGCGGTGTCGAAGTCGATGGGGTAGATGTCCTGATACTTCTTCGGGGGGTTCTCGGCGTAGCGGATCGACCCGTCGCTGCGATGGCGGAACCACTGCGGATGCTGGCGGACCCACGGGTGGTCGGGCGAGCACTGGATCGCGTAGTCCAACGCGACCTCGAGGCCCAGGCGACGGGCTTCGGCCACGAATGCCTCGAAGTCCGCCAGCGTGCCCAGCTCGGGGTGCACGGCGTCATGGCCACCCTCCTCGGAACCGATCGCCCATGGCACCCCGGGGTCGTGCGGGCCCGGCCGAAGGTCGTGGGGGCCGTGGCGGCCCTTGCGGTTCGTGGTGCCGATCGGGTGGATCGGGGGGAGGTAGACCACGTCGAAGCCCATCTCCGCGATCCCGGCCAGCCGCTGAGCCGCGGTGGCGAAGGTGCCTGACCGTGGCGGGCCCTTCTCGGGCACCACCGCCCCCTCCGAGCGGGGAAACATCTCATACCACGCCCCGAACAACGCCCGCTTCCGGTCCACCCACACCGTGAGGGTGGCCGATTCGGTGGCGTCGAGGCGCTCGGGGTGTTGGACGAGGACGGCGTGCAGGCTCGCGTCCCGGGCGGCGGCGACCCGCTCGGCCAGCGGAGCGTCGCCGGCCATGGTGGCGGCCGCCTCGTCGAGCACCTGGCGGGCCCGATCGGGGACGGGCCGCCGCCGCAGCAGCTCAGCGCCGTCGGCCAGCTCGAGATCGATCTCGGCGTCGGCCACGCCGCCGTCGACCTTGGCCTCGAGCCGGCGACGCCAGCTGGCCCAGTGATCGGTCCAGGCCATGATCCGGAACTGCCAGCGGCCGAGCCGATCGACCGGGAACGAGCCCACGTAGCGGTCGTTGACGTCCAGAGCCAGCGGGCGCTCGCACCAATCGTGTTCGTCAGCCGGCCGGTACCGCACCACTGCGGCCAGGGTCTCGTGACCCTCCCGCAGCAGGTCGACGGCGATGCTCACGTCCTGGCCCACCACGGCTTTGGCGTCGTAGCGCCCGCAGTCCACCTGCGGGCGCACGTTGTGGATCACAATCCGGTCGTGGGGCGCCGAGGGGGTATCCACGGTCTCCATCCTGTCTCTGGCTCGGCCCGGCCTCACCGCCACCGGAGGGGAGCGGGGCGCCGCGGCTAGCTGCACACCGAACCCTATCCACGCAGTGTCGCATGGCACACCTCACCCGCGTTCCGCGTGTCGGCCGCGGCCGACGCGCTAGCGTCGGGACGGCCCGCTGGCCGACGGCCGTCCTCACGGCCAATCCATCGCAGGAGACGCCCGTGGTTCGAGCTGCGCTCACATTCCGCGTGACGCCGTCGTTGCCGACGGCGCTGGAGCCACTGGCCGAGCTGGCCGGCAACCTGCGCTGGGCCTGGGACCCCGACACCCGCGAGCTCTTCCGCTGGGCCGACCCCGAGGCGTGGGAGGCGGTCGGCGGCAATCCCGTGGAGCTGCTGGGCCGGGTGGGCTCTGACCGCCTGGCCGAGCTCGCCCAGGACGACCGGTTCGTGGGGGCGGTGGCCGAGCGACACCAGGCCCTGCGCGACAGCCTCGGCCAGGCTCGCTGGGCCCAGCGCCGATCGGTGCCGCCGCCGCGGGTGGCCTATTTCAGCCCGGAGTTCGGCATCAGCGCCGTGATGCCGACCTACTCCGGCGGGCTGGGGGTGCTGGCCGGCGACCATCTCAAGGCGGCCAGCGACCTCGGGCTGCCCATGGTCGGAGTGGGGCTGCTGTACCGCTTCGGCTACTTCCGCCAACAGCTCGATGCCGACGGCTGGCAGCAGGAGGCCTATCCCGACCTGAACCCGCACCTCTTGCCGTTGACCCGTCTCGAGCGCCCCGAGGGCGAGCCGATCACCGTCCGCGTGCCCCTGGCCGGGTCACAGGCCGCGGTGCAGGTGTGGATCGCGCGCGTCGGGGCCGTGCCGCTGCTGTTGCTCGACAGCGACGTGCCGGGCAACCTCGACGCGGACCGGGCGATCACCGACCGCCTGTACGGCGGCGACCGCGAGCACCGCCTGCGCCAAGAGCTGGTGCTGGGGATCGGCGGCGTGCGAGCGGTCCGCGCCGCGACCGAAGCGGGCGCCATGCCCGAGCTCGACGGCCCACCGCAGGTGTTTCACAGCAACGAGGGCCACGCCGGCTTCGCCGGCGTGGAGCGCCTGCGGGAACAGCTCGCAGCCGGGTGCGACGTCGACGCGGCCATCGAGACCGTCCGCGCGGCCACGCTGTTCACCACCCACACGCCGGTGGCGGCCGGGATCGACAAGTTCCCCGCCGAGCTCGTCACGCGGTATCTGACCCAGCCCGCCGCCGAGTGCGGCCTCGACGTCGAGCGGCTGATGGCGATTGGCCGGCTCAACGACGAGCCGGACATGTTCAACATGGCCGCCCTGAGCCTGCGGCTGTCCGCCCGGGCCAACGGCGTCTCCGAGCTGCACGGGGCGGTGGCCCGCCGAATGTTCCACGGGCTGTGGCCCGATCTCGACCCGGACGACACGCCGATCGCGGCGCTGACCAACGGCGTGCACGCCCCCACGTGGGTCGGGCCTGAGCAACGCGAGCTGTACGACCGACATCTGTCGCCCGACTGGCGACGCAATCCGGACGCGTGGGCGCAGGTGGGCCAGATCCCCGACGAGATGCTGTGGCGCGCCCGCAACCGCGCCCGCGAGCGCCTCGTGGGCGAGGTGCGGCGCCTCGTGCGGCGGCAGGCCACCCACCGTGGTGAGCAGGCCGGCACGCTCGGATGGGTCGACGAGCTGTTGGACGCCGACACGTTGACGATCGGCTTCGCCCGCCGCTTCGCCGAGTACAAGCGGGGCTCGCTGTTGCTGCGCCAGCCCGATCGGCTGCGGGCCCTGGTGTGCGACCCGGACCGGCCGGTGCAGCTGGTGTTCGCCGGCAAGGCACACCCCCGCGACGACGTCGGCAAGCACATCATCCGCGAGCTGGTCCGCCTCGCCGCCGACGAGCCGGCGCTGCGCTCGCGGATGGTCTTTGTCGAGGACTACGACATGGAGCTGGCCGCCCAGCTGTACGCCGGCTGCGACGTGTGGCTGAACACCCCGCGCCGGCCGTTCGAGGCGTGTGGCACCAGCGGGCAGAAGGCCGTGCTGAACGGCGGCGTGCACTGCTCGGTGCTGGACGGGTGGTGGGACGAGCTGTACGACGGCCAGAACGGGTTCGCGATCGGCGGCCCCCACGGCGCAGAGGCGGAGGCGGAGCAGCAGGACACCGCGGACGCCCAGGCGCTGTTCGACGTGCTGGAGCGCAGCGTGGTGCCCCGCTTCTACGACCGCTCCGAGAGCCCGCTGCCGCGACGGTGGCTGGCCACCGTGCGCCACTCGCTGGCCACCCTCGCACGGCCGGTGCTGGCCGGGACCATGGTGCGCCGCTACACCAAGGAGCACTACGAGCCGCTCGCGGCCCACGCTCACCGCCTGGCCGCCGATGACGGCGCGCCGGCCGCGGCGTTGGCGGCCTGGAAGCGCCGCGTCGCCGCCGCCTGGCCGCTGGTGGCGGTCGCCGAGGTGGAAGCCGACATCGGCGAAGCCCGCAAGGGCGAGACGCGCCGGGTGGCCGCCACCGTGCAGCTGGGCGAGCTCAGCCCGGCCGATGTCGTGGTCGAGGCGCTTCACGGACCCGTGCGCGCCGACGGCGTGATCGAGTCGCCCCGGCGCCTCACCCTGGAGCCGACCGGCCAGCCCAACGGGACCTTCCAGCGCGCAGCGGGGTTGATCACCTGCGACGTCGCAGGCGAGTACGGGGTGGCCGTGCGCGCCCGCCCCCATCACCCCGACCTCGGCCACGACCTCGAGCTCGGGCTCGCGACTTGGGCCCACCCCGATGATCACTCCGGCGACCGCCCAGGCGATCACCCCGGCGATGGTCCCGGCGATGCCTGACCGCGCCCCGGAGCAGCAACGCCCGTGGTGGGCGGAGGCGGTCGGCTATCAGGTCTACGTCCGCTCGTTCGCCGACGCCGACGGTGACGGCCTCGGCGATCTGCGGGGCATCACCGACCGCCTCGAGCACCTCGCCTGGCTCGGGGTCGACGCCGTGTGGATCAACCCGTTCTACACCTCGCCGATGC
>CAYQMQ010000097.1:0-7731 GCA_964418395.1 uncultured Actinomycetota bacterium | reverse complement strand
CACGGGGTGGATGCCGAGCAGGCGCTGCGGCGCAGCGCCCAACGCTTTCGTGACCGGTTCGAGCGGGCCCTGGACGCGGCCGGCGCGTCGTCACCGCAGGAACTGAGCGACGACGAGTGGCGGCGCGTGTGGGCGTCGGTCACCGCAGCCGAACAGGGCGAGTGACAAGCGAGCCGCTTGTGGCTTGTGACCGCCGCTGCGGCGGCATCTTTCACCGACGCTCGTTTTGGTGTCTGAAACGTCGGGAAGGCGCCACCAGGCAACCCGGGATGTGGATCTCACCTGTCCGTGTCCCTCCACCCGGTGCTGAAGGCGCTCACGCCACGACCCCTGCGGAACGGGCCGCAGGGGTCAGGATGGCCGGCGACGTCACACCCGCTCGCGCTGCGGGGTCTGGCCGGCCGGCGCGGCGACACCGGGGGCCGCCTTGCCGAAGACGCCGGCGATGGCCCACAGCAGCAGGCCCACGCCGACCACCAGGTAGCTCAGCCCCTGGAACCAGGCGGCCGTTGTGGCGGACGCCAGAAAGAGGATGCCGAGAATCCCTACCAGGATTCCCCCGATTCCCATGAGAACCGCACCGACCTTGCCGAGTGCCTGCATCGTCGCACCTCCTTTGTCGGTTCCGGTATCCCCTTTCACCATTGAGTTGTTGCCGGTTCACAGGTGAGCAAACATTGACCGGAGCGCCGGTCGACGGGCGATCGCTGCCCGAGGGCCTCCGCCTCAGGGCGATGGCCCGTAGGTGAGGCGGCGCCACAGCCGTTCGACCGGGCCCATGGCAAAGTGCCCCATCCACAGCGGGCACACGATGAGCAGCACCGCCCACACGGCCAGGACCACGCCGAGCGCCGAGACCAGCGACAACCGGTCGTAGAACCCCAGCCACACGAAGAACCCGGTGCACAGCACGCTCTGCAGCAGGTAGGCGCTCAAGGCCATGCGCCCGGTCTGCTGGAGCGGACGCAGTCGGTGGACCCATCCCGGCCGCTGGCACAGCCACGTCAGCGCGGCCAAGTAGCCGAGGGCGAGCACCGGAGCGCCCAGCAGCATGGCGGGCAGCGCCAGCGCCTCCCCGGTGGACCCCGCGGTCGAGGCCATCCCCAGCGGGCCCGTCCAGCCCTGTGGCAGGGTGACCACCAGCCCCACGGGCACGGCGACCGCGGCGACGCGACCGATCAGACCGGTGTGGCGGGGCAGCGACTCGATCACCCCGCTGCGCCCGATCGCCATCCCGAGCAGGAACAGCGCCAGGATCCACGGCACGCTGAGCAGCTGGTTGAGCTGGACCACCGCCGCTTCGGCGGCGCGAGCGACGAGCTGGTCGGCGAGGCCACCGTCGGTGAACGCCGCCCGGGCGGCTTCGCCGCGCTCCCGCATGAACGCGGTCACCGGCTCGGAGGCGGGATCGCCGGCAGGGGCCACGGCCTGCAGCGCGGCGACGGCGGCACCGAGGGCGCCGTAGAGGGCGAGGATGCCGCCGGCCCACCACAGCAACAGCCGGGTGGGCAGGCGCACAAAGGCCAGCAGCGCCATGCCGGCCAGGCCGTAGACGAACAGGATGTCGCCGGAGAACAGCAGCACCATGTGGGCCAAGCCGAACACCGCCAGCCACGCATAGCGCCGGGCCAGCAATGGCCGGACCTCCACCCCGCGGGCGTCGCTGCGGGCGGTCATCATCGCCGCCCCCACCCCGAACAGCAGCGCGAAGCTGGACAGGAACTTGCCCGACACGAGCCAGCCGATCGCGAACTCGGCCCACTCGCCGGCCGCCGAGCGCGTGGGCACCTCCCCGGCCAACACCAGATAGATGTCGCTGCCACGAAACAGCTCGATGTTGACCAGCAGGATCCCCAGGATCGCCCAGCCCCGCAGCACGTCCAGGGTGGCCACTCGTCGCGACGCCGGGGTCGGGCTCAAGCCTCCGGCTGTGGTGGCGTCGTCCGCCATCGGCAGCAGGCTACTGGCGGGCGGTCGCCCACACCACGCGCCACACCACACAGCGCTCACCCTCGCCCTGAACCACAGGTCGAGGGGGATCGTTGTTGTGGGCACACAGCGTCGTCTATCGTGTACGCGGCCGCGTGTCAGCTCACGCACAGTGCGCGGAAACTCGCCGAGAAGGGGTGACCCTCGAGTGGAGATTGAGGCCTTGCAGGCCAGGGAGCTGCTGGACTCCCGCGGCAACCCCACCGTGGAAGTCGACTGCCTTCTCATGGATGGCGCGGTGGGCCGGGCCGCGGTGCCCAGCGGGGCCTCCACGGGCCGCTACGAAGCAGTCGAGCTGCGCGACGGGGGCGACCGGTTCGGTGGCAAAGGGGTGACCCGGGCGGTGGCCAACGTCGAGGACGTCCTCGCGCCGGCCCTCGTCGGCGCGGACGCCTATGCCCAGCGCCGGATCGACACGCGCCTTCTCGACCTCGACGGCACCGACGACAAGTCCAACCTCGGCGCCAATGCGCTGTTGGGCACGAGCCTGGCGGTGGCCCGGGCCGCGGCCGTATCGGTGGGCCTGCCGCTGGTCCACTATCTCGGCGGCGTCAACGCCCACCGGCTGCCGGTGCCGATGCTCAACGTCATCAACGGCGGCGAGCACGCCGACTCCAACGTCGACTTCCAGGAGTACATGCTCGCCCCCGTGGGCGCGGCCAGCTTCCACGAGGCGCTGCGCATGGGCGCCGAGGTCTACCACGCCCTGAAGAAGGTGCTGGCCGGCCGCCAGCTGTCGACCGGCCTCGGTGACGAGGGCGGGTTCGCACCCGATCTGCCCGACAACAGCGCCCCCCTGGACCTGCTGGTCGAGGCGATCCGGGCCGCGGGGTACGAGCCGGGCACCGAGGTGGCTCTCGCCCTGGACGTCGCCGCGACCGAACTCTACGGCGAGGACGGCACCTATCGGCTGGCCGGCGAGGGCGTCGAGCTCGACGCCGAGGGGATGATCGACCGGCTTGCCGGGCTGGTGGAGCGCTACCCGATCGTGTCCGTCGAGGACGGCCTGGCCGAGGACGACTGGGCCGGGTGGCAGCGCCTGACCGAGCGCCTGGGTGACCGCCTCCAGCTGGTCGGCGACGACCTGTTGGTGACCAACGTCTCGCGGTCTCGCCGCGCCATCGCGGAGCGGGCCGCCAACAGCCTGTTGGTCAAGGTCAACCAGATCGGCACGCTGACCGAGACCCTCGACGTGATCGACCTCGTGCACCGCGCCGGCTGGTCCACCATGATCAGCCACCGCTCCGGCGAGACCGAAGACGCCACCGTCGCCGACTTGGCGGTGGCGGTCAACGCCGGCCAGATCAAGGCGGGCGCGCCCGCCCGCAGCGACCGCACCAGCAAGTACAACCAGCTGCTGCGCCTGGAACAGCTGCTGGGCGACACCGCCCGCTACGCCGGGCGGGAGGCGTTCCCCAAGCTGGCCGCGGGTGGGCCACAGTGAGCAGGGGTGGGGGCGCGTCCCGTCAGCGGTCGACGGCGACCCAGTCGTCGGCCGGCGCCCGGCGGCGGGCCCGCCGCGGGCGGTTGTTGCCGGCCGCGCTGACGCGCGGCCAGCGCCCGTTCGTCTTCGCGTTCGTGGCGCTGCTGGTGGTGCTGGCGACGATGGCGGCCACACCGGCCCAGCGCTATCTCGAGATGCAACAGCGCGTCGAGTCGCTGACCCAAGAGCGTGAGGAGCTCGCCGGCGACGTCGACGCGCTCGAGGAGCGCAAGGAGCAGCTGCACGATCCGGAGCACATCGAGCTTCTCGCCCGGCGCGAGCTCGGGCTCGTGCGGCCCGGCGAGATCTCCTACGTGGTCGTGCGCGCCGACGGTGACCAGCCGGGGAACCCGCGCGAGCCCGAGGCCGTCGCCGACGACGATGCGCCGTGGTGGCGCCGTTGGGGCGAGACGCTCGGGCTGCTCGGCGACGCCGGCTCTTCCTGAGGTAGCCGCGCATGTGGTCGGTTCGCCACCGCTCCGGCGAGCGGCTCGGCGCAGCCGTCCTCTACGCCCTGCTGACCCTGCGCGCCGACGTGTTCGTGGTCGAGCAGCGGGCCCCGTACCGGGAGCTCGACGGCGCCGACCTTGCCGCCGACACCCTTCACCTGTGGTGCGACGCGCCCGCTGGCGGTGACGCCGTCGACGAGGCGGGCGGCCACGATCCGGCGCTCGGCCCGGTGATCGTGGGCACCCGCCGGCGAGTGGTGGCCACCGCCCGGCTGACGGCCGCGGGCGCCGGCGCCGAGCTCGGCCGGGTGGCGGTGGCTGAGGCTCATCGCGGCCACGGGCTGGGCACCGCCCTGGTGCGGGCCGGCTGCGAGCTCGGCGCCAGCCCGCTGCACCTCAACGCCCAGCGCCACCTCGAGGCGTGGTACGCCGGGTTCGGGTTCGTCACCGTCGGCCCGGCCTTCGACTGGGAGGGCATCGCCCACGTGCCGATGCGGCGGGCGGCGTGAGCGGCGAGCCTGGGGACATGGACCTCAGCGATCCCGCTTCCGCTGTCGAGCCGCCCGCGGTGGGCACGCCCGAGGACGCCCTGCGCCCGCCGCCGGACGCCTCCGACGCCGCGGCCCTCGCCCGCCCCGAGCTCGACGCCGACGACGTCGCCCGCGCCTCGGCCATGATCGGCCGGCCGCTGCGGGGGCGCTCAGCGGCGGCGGTGCGCTGCGCGTGGGGCCTGCCGGCCGTGCTGCGGGTCGATCCCGCCCTCGCTGACGGCACCCCGTTTCCCACCACCTTCTGGCTCGCCTGCCCGCTGGCCGCCAAGCACGTGGCCCGCGTGGAGGGCAGCGGCGTCATGGAAGCGCTCACCGAGCGGGTGGGCCGCGACCCCGAGCTCGCGGCCGCGTACCAGCGGGCCCACGAGCGCTATGTGGCCCTGCGCGATCAGCTCGGCCCGCCGGTGCCCGACGATCCGTCGGCGGGCGGGATGCCGGATCGGGTCAAGTGCCTGCACGCGCTGTACGCCCACTATCTGGCCACCGGCGACAACCCGATCGGTGAGTGGGTCGCCGACCGCCTCCAGCCGATGCCCTGCAGCGGGCCGTGCGTGACGCTGGACGATGACCCCGCCGCCGGCACCGAGGGTGGCCGATGAGCCGCGTGGCCGCCATCGACTGCGGGACCAACTCCACCCGGCTGCTGGTCGCAGAACCGGGTTGGGACGGCGGGAAGGAACCGGACGGCGGGAAGGAACCGGACGGCGGGACAGAACCGGACGGCGAGCGGTGGCTGGGGATCGTCGAGCGCCAGATGCAGGTCACGCGCCTGGGAGCGGGAGTGGACCGCACCGGCCACCTCGACGACGCGGCGCTGGCCCGCACCGTCGACCAGATCCGCGCCTATCACGCGCGGGCCGTCGAGCTCGGCGCGCGGGCGTGTCGCATCGCGGCCACCAGCGCCATCCGCGACGCCGCCGACCGCCATCGGTTCCTGGAGGCGGTCGGCGACGCCACCGGCGTGGCCGCCGAGGTGCTGTCGGGCGAGGAGGAGGCCGCCATCGCCTTCGCCGGCGCCACCCGTGCCGTCGACGGGCCGGCGCCCTACCTCGTGCTCGACATCGGCGGCGGCTCCACCGAGCTGATCGTCGGTGACGGCGAGCCCACCGCCTCGGTCAGCCGCCAGCTGGGCTGTGTGCGCCTGGCCGAGCGGTGTCTGCCGTCCGACCCGCCCACCGCCGAGGAGCTCGCCGCCGCCCGCGGGGTCGCCGTCGACGAGCTCGCCGCCGCCGTCGCCGACCTCGGGCTCGCGGACGGCGGGACCGCGCCGGGCACCGTCGTCGGCGTGGCCGGCACGGTCACCACCCTGGCCGCCCTCGATCTCGGGCTGGCGGTCTACGACGCGGGCCGCATCCACGGCTCGCGCCTGTCGGCGGCGGCGATCGAGGGGCTCGTCGAGCGCCTCGCGGCGATGACCTCGGCCCAACGAGCCGAGTTGGGGCCGATGGCCCCCGGCCGCGAGGACGTCATCGTGGCCGGCGCGCTGATCCTCGCCGCCGCCGTCGAGCGGCTGGGCGCCCACGATGTGGTGGTCAGCGAAGCCGACATCCTTGACGGGCTCGCGCTGAGCCTGCTGGAGCGGTCGTCCACCGAATGACGACCCCCCCTCCAGCGGCTTCCCGGGGGACCCCCTCCCGGCTTCAGCCGTCGCGGCCCATGGCCAGCACGAGGTCGTGGCGGCTGACCAGCCCGATGACCCGGCGGTCCTCGTCGACCACCGGGATCCGCGACACGCCGCGCTCGAGCATGAGCGTGGCGGCGTCCTCGGCGGTGTCGTCGGGCGACAGCGACGGCGGATCGGTGGTCATCAGCTCGCTGACGGTGCTGGCCAACGCGTGGCGCAGCTCGCTCTCGAACCGCTGCCACGACGACGGCAGCGGGATGTAGCCGCCGAGGATCTCGATCGCGCTCGGCGCATGGACCCGCGCCTCGCTGAGCAACAGGTCGGTGTCGTCGAGCAGGCCGGCCAGCCGCCCGTCGGCGTCGACCACCGGCGCGCCGGAGACGTTGTGTTCGCTCAGCCGCTGTACGGCCTCCTCGACCGTGGCCGATTCGGCGACCACGACGACGTCGGCGTTCATCAGCTCGGCGACGCGGCGTTCCCGGGGCATGGGCGGGCCTTTGACGACGTGCGGGCGTGCGGTGTGCGGCAGCCTACCCGTGGTGTCGGCCGCGACCAGCGCCGGCACCCAGCGATGGCGAACGGAAGGAGCCACCATGCTCGCTTGGTTCTCGGTCACGCCCATCGGCACGGGCACGCCCAGCGTCGCCGCGGAGGTCGCTCGCGCGGTCGAGGCCGTCGAAGCCACCGGCGTGACGGCCACCACCGATGCGACCGGCACCCTGGTCGAAGGCACCTGGGAGGAGTGCACCCGGGCGCTGCGGGCCGCCTGCGATGCCGTGCTGGAGTCCGCCGACCGCGTGTCGGTGGTCGCCAAGCTCGACGTGCGCACCGACCGCCCGGACCAGACCGCCCAGGACAAGGTCCGGGCGCTGGAACAGGCCCGAAGCTGAGGTGTCGAGCACGCCACGCGGCCGCCGCCCTCCGCGTGTGTGATCATGGGCCCACTATGATGAACCCCAAGAAGCAACGGGGGACCGTCATCGTCGTGGCGGTCCTGTTCGCGCTCCTGCTGGTGGTCAGCCTGGTGCTGGCACCGGGTTCGGCGTAGCCGGCACCGTGACGCTGTGGGCCCGGCTCGAACAGGGCTTGGCGGGCCGGACCGACGAGCCTGCCATCCCCGCGGGTGCGCGACGCGCAGGGGTCTTGGCGCTGCTGTCGTTGCCGGCGACCGCCGATGGGGGCGACGGCGACGATCCCAGGCTCCTGTTGACCCGGCGCCGTGACGACCTGCCCCGCCACGGCGGCCAGATCAGCTTTCCCGGCGGGCGCCTCGAGCCCGGCGAGACCGCCCGGCAGGCGGCCTTGCGGGAGGCCGCCGAGGAGTGCGCGGTGCAACCGGGCACCGTCACCGTCCTCGGTCAGCTGCCGACGTTCTACATCCCCCCGTCGCGCTACTGGATGACGGTCGTCGTCGGCCGCTGGGACCGGCCCCACCCCCTGGAGCCGCACGCCGGCGAGGTGGCCGCCGTGGTCACCGTGCCGCTGTCACAGCTGCGTGAGCCGGAGCGCTGGCGGGTCACCGAGCTTCCCGCACGCGGCACGACGTGGGCGTGGCAGCTCGACGACGACCACTTGCTGTGGGGCGCCACCGCGATCGCCACCGCGGCGCTGCTCGATATTGTCGACCCCGATTGG
>CAYQMQ010000096.1:0-7812 GCA_964418395.1 uncultured Actinomycetota bacterium | reverse complement strand
GGCATGGACGAGCTGTCCGAGGAGGACAAGGTCGTCGTCAACCGCGCCCGCAAGATCCAGCGGTTCTTCTCCCAGCCGTTCTACGTGGCCGAGCAGTTCACCGGGATCCCCGGCAAGACGGTCTCGCTGGAGGAGTCGATCCAGAGCTTCGAGGCCATCCTCGAGGGCCACTTCGACGAGACCCCCGAGCAGGCGTTCTTCCTCGTGGGCACCATCGAAGAGGTCGAGGAGAAGGCCAAGAAGCTCAGCGAGAGCTAGACCGTCAGCGAACCCAGCACCAGCGGCATCGAACCCGAGGAGATCGCGAATGGCCGAGGACGGGCGCCCGACCATGCAAGTCGACGTCGTCAGCGCCGAGCGGGAGCTGTTCTCCGGCGAGTCGCCGGGGGTGTTCGCTCGCAGCGTCCTCGGCGACATCGGCTTGCTGCCCGGCCACCAGCCGGCGCTGCTCGCCCTCGGCGAAGCCCCCGTGCGCGTCCAACAGCTGGACGGCGACGAGATCCAGTTCGCGATCCACCACGGGTTCCTGGAGTGTCGCGGCGACGAGCTGACCGTGCTCGCCGACGTCGCCGAGCTGGCGATCGAGATCGACGTGGAACGCGCCAAAGAGGCCTACGCGCGCGCCCAGCGCTACTTGGACGACCCCGAGTACGAGGGCGACGCCCAAGCCGAGAAAGCCCGCGCTCAGCTGCGCCTGCGCCTGGCGGGGGTCGAAGGGTACTGAGCCGGGGCCTCCGGCTCCGTCAGCTCAGCTCGGAGCTGCGGGCGATCTCGGCCGTGTCGGGGCGCAACACGCTGGCCCGCCGGCGCAGCCGGGCCAGCCCACCGGCGCCAGCGACCGCTAACGCCCCGCCGAGCGTCAACGGAGCGAATCCTTCGCCATCGCGCGCGTCGCCGCCACCCCCGAGGTCGCCACCCCCGAGGTCGCCACCGCCGAGACCGTCCAGCGGGTCGTGTCCGGGTGCCTTGCGATCCGCGGCGGGGGCGGGCGGCTCCCACCGGCCCGTGCCGTCGGGATCGTAGGGATGGGGAAGGAGCAGCTCCATGTTGCGGTCCTGTCGACGGCCTTCGCGTTGCGGCGCCCCGAAGCCGCCCTTGCGGTGGTCGTTGCCGCTGAGCTCGCGGGCCAGCCGCACGTCGCCGTCGGGTTCGGCGTGGTCGAACATGGTGGTGAACACCGACAGCGTGCCGTCCCGGTTGTCCACCACCTCGACGATGCGGGCCTGGCCCGGCCAGTCGATGTGGGCCGCCGTGCCGATGTCCCAGAACGGGCCCGGCTGAGGCTCGATCACGTTGGAGTGGGTGTGGCCGTTCACCCAGGCGACAACGCACCGGAACCGCGAAACGACGTCGAGCACGGCCTCGGCGGTGAACCGCGGCAGGTCGTTGCCGTCGGTGCCCGCCAGCGGGTTGGGCGCCTGGTTCGGGTTGTCCAGCGAGCGCAGGCCATGGTGGCTGAACACGACCACCAACCGCCGTTCGACCTGAGCGGTGCGGAGCTGGCGCTCGAGCCATCCCAGCTGGCGCTTGCCGATCGACCCGGAGGCTTCGCCACCAGGGTTGACCGTGTCCAGCACGATCCAGCGCAGCCCGGCGACGTCGGCGGCGTAATAGGCCCGGTTCGCGGCCACGTGGGCCACCGTGAAGCCGTGACCGCGGGGCTCGCCGCCGGACTCCAGGTGCGCGCGGATCCACTCGCGACGGTCGGCGTAGGTGCGCCCGTCGTCGCGCGTGACGGTCATGGCCGGCGCGTGCGGCAGCCGGCCGAGCTCGGACAGCCCCGAGCACGGGTTCGTGCCCGGCGGCGGGCCGACGGGCTTCACCGAGCCGCGGTTGAACGCCTCGTAGGCCGGCAGCGCCGGCGAGTTGCCCTGGGCCAGCCCGTCGTGGTTGCCGTAGCAGGAATACCACGGCACGCCGACGCCGGCGGCTGCGAAGTCGGCGAGCACTCGCTCGAGCCAGCCGTCGGCGGCCGGGAACCCGAAGCGGGTCTTGAACGTGTCGCGCACCGCCTCGGCGGGGTGCCAGTAGTGCACGTCGCCTGACGCCTGCACGCCCTCGTAGCGGCTCGGGTTTCCTGAGCTGGGCCACACCCGCGCGCCGTTCATCGCGGCCAGATGGGTGGCCAGCTCGTTGGCCATCTGGTTGTCGTGGTTGTCGCCGGTGCACACCGCGGCGGTGATCGGCACGCCGGTCACCGGCGAGAACCCGATGTCGCGCGCCCGCCGGTTCATCGCGTCGGTGAGCCGGGGTCCCGCGGCCTCCTGCGGTCGCCACGCGCTGGACAGCGAAGCCGGGTCGCCGCACTCCTCGTCGCCGTAGCGGGCCAGGAACTCCACCCGGGCCGGCGCCTCAGCGTCCACGATGTGCTGGTCGGTGAGGTGGACCACACAGCCCAGGCTGCGGCGCCGCTGCTCACGCCGCGCGCCGGCGGCGGCCAGGTCGTCGTTGAGCCCGTGGGGCTCGCCGCCGGTGGTGGCCACCCGACGGAAGCCAAGGTCGTTGATCTTCGGCCCGGCCACCAGCCGCTCGGCCAGCGTGGTCAAGCTCGCGGCGTGGCGGGCGCGTCCGGGCGCGCCGTTCGCGCCGGGTGCGACGCGGCCGGTTGCGACATCGCGTCCACCGGTCTCGGACAGCACGGCGGCCACTTCGCGCTCGGACAGCGCGGTGGCCGCGGCCATCACGCCGGTGATCGTCAAAAAGCGGCGGCGGGACAGCGGCATGGTCCGGCCCCTCAGGCAGGGCCCGGGCCCTCGGCGGGGCAGGGCTTGTGACTCGCCCTCAACGGGCTCAACAGGACGGGCGTGTGATCCGAAGGATTCGACACGCGGGCCACATGTTCCTGCTCGGCCTCGCGCCGGCCTCGCGGGGCGCGCTGGTTGCGCCCACAGGCCCCTCAAGCAGGGATGGGCCGGATAGGCTGTCGGGCGATGGACGCCTTCGAAGTGCACGGTGGAGCCACCCTGAACGGCGAGGTCCGGGTGTCGGGCGCGAAGAACTCCGCGCTCAAGCTGTTGGCTGCCGCCCTGCTGGCCGAGGGGCCGACGACGATCCGCAACGTGCCGGCCATCGTCGACCTCGACGCGATGGCGGAGGTGCTGCGGCATCTCGGCGCCGTCGTCGAGCGCCACGACGGCGTGATGTGCTGCGACGTGCCCGCCGAGATCGGCTGCGAGACCCCGGCGTCGTTGGTGCGGCGCCTGCGGGCCTCGATCGTGGTGCTCGGGCCGCTGCTGTCGCGCTGCGGACGCGCCCGGGTGGCCCAGCCGGGCGGATGCGATCTCGGAAACCGCGGCATCGACCTGCACCTGTGGGGGCTGGCCCAGCTGGGCGCCGAGATCACGCTGGAAGACGAAGCCGTCGTCGCCGAAGCCCCGGCCGGCGGGCGGCTGCGCGGCGCCGACCTCGACCTGCCCTACGCCAGCGTCGGGGCCACCGAGAACCTGCTCATGGCGGCGGTCACCGCCGAGGGCACCACCCGGATCACCAACCCCGCCCGCGAGCCCGAGATCGTCGATCTCGTCCGGATGCTGAACGCGATGGGGGCGCGCATCCACGGCGCCGGCACCGACACGATCGTCATCGAGGGCGTCGACGAGCTGCAGCCGGTCGATCACACCGTCGTCGGCGACCGGATCGAGGCGGGCACCTACGCGGTGGCCGCCGCGCTGGCCGGTGGCAAGGTAACCGTCGGCGGCATCGACCCGGTTCACCTGCGGATGGTGCTGGCCAAGCTCGGCGACGCCGGCACGGACGTCGACGCGCACGACGACGCGGTGACGATCACCGCGGGTCCGCTGCAGGCCGTGGACGTGGTGACGCTGCCGTTCCCGGGGTTTCCCACCGATCTGCAGGCGGCGTTCCTGGTGTTGCTGTCGCAGGCCCAGGGCACCTCGATGCTCACCGAGAACGTCTTCGACGGCCGGTTCCGCATCGTCGAGCAGCTCGCCGCGATGGGGGCCGACCTGTCGGTGGAGGGCCACCACGCGATCGTGCGCGGCCCCCGCCGGCTGCAGGGCGCAACGGTGGATGCCACCGATCTGCGCGCCGGCGCCGCGCTGGTGGTGGCCGGACTCGTCGCACGGGGGCGCACCCTGGTGACCCAGGCCCATCACATCGACCGCGGCTATGCGGACTTCGCCGGCCACCTCTCCGCCCTCGGCGCCGACGTGCGCCGGACCACGGTCGACCCCTCCGCGACCGTCTCCGGAGTGTGACGAGCAGCGCCGGAACCCCCGATCCCGCCGGACCGCCCACCGGGTCGGGCCGGGAGCCGTCACGTCCCGCCGGGAGCTCCGCGGGGCCGGGCTTGGGGGATGCCGCGGCGGTGTTGGGCCTGGCCTACATCATCGGCGGGCTGGTCAGCGCGCAGGCCCGCGCCAGCGTCGAGGGGCCACTCGGTGACGCCCTGGGGCTGGTGGTCTTCGGCGGAACCCTCGGGCTGGCCGCGCTCGCCTGGGCGAGGCTGCGCAGCGGGACGCCCGGCCTGCGCGCCCTGCTGGGCCCCCGCCCGACCCTCGCGCATCTCGGCATCGGCGTGGCCGTCGGGCTGGTGGCGGGGCTGGTGATCAACGTCGCCTTGCCGCCACTGATCGAGGTGGTCCTCGACCGGTTCGGCCTCGATCCGCCCACCGTCCAAGAAGCGGCGCGGCGGGCGCTGACCGACCCGGCTTCGCGGGTGGTGGCCACCGTCGGGGTGGTGGTCGTCGCCCCGCTGGCCGAAGAGCTGGCCTTCCGGGGGACGCTGTTCCGGGCGCTGCGTCGCCACCTGCGGGCGACCGTGGCGGTGGCGGGCAGCGCGCTGCTGTTCGCCGCGGTGCACACCATGGGAACGAGCGCGCTGGGCGCCGCCTACCTGCTGGCCACGCTGCTGGTGGTCGGCACGGCGCTCGGGATGTTGGTCGAACGCCACCGTCACCTGTGGGGGGCGGTGCTCGCCCACGCCACGTTCAACGCCATCGCCGCCGGCGTGATCTGGACGGTGTGAGCCCGGCCGGTCCGGAACGTCACGCCGTCGGTGATGTGGCACGCTGCCAGCGTCCGGCACGCCCGGACGCCCCGCGTACCAACCAGCGAGGAGGACGCCGTGGAGATCTCCAGCGTGGGAGTCGTGGGAGGCGGGACGATGGGTAGCGGCATCTGCCAGGTCGTGGCCCTGGCCGGGTTGCCCGTGCGCTTCGTGGAGGTCGACGAGGAGCGCGTCGCCGCGACACACCAGCGGCTCGCCGCCGAGTTCGACAAGCGCGTGGACCGCGGCAAGCTCGACCGGGCCGACGCCGATGCGGCGCGAGAGCGCATCACCGGCACCACGCGGATCGACACGCTGGCCGACGCCGACCTGGTGGTCGAAGCCGTTCCCGAGGACCTGGAGATCAAGAAGGAGACGTTCGCGGAGCTCGACCGGGTCTGTGCCGACGAGGCGATCCTGGCCACCAACACCTCGTCGCTGCCGGTGATGGACCTCGCGGTGACCACCCGGCGGTCCAACCGGGTGCTCGGGTTCCACTTCTTCAACCCCGCGCCGGCCATGAAGCTCATCGAGCTGGTCCGCACGGTGGTGACCGACCCGCAGGTGCTCGCCGACGCCCAGGGGTTCGCCGAGCGGCTCGGCAAGACCCCGGTGGTGGCCCAGGATCGCGCCGGGTTCATCGCCAACCTGCTGCTGTTCCCGTATCTGAACCAGGCCGTGGCCATGCACGAGGGCGGTTATGCCACCGCCGCCGACATCGACGCGGCCATGAAGTTGGGCGCCGGCCATCCGCTGGGCCCTCTGGCGCTGATGGACCTGATCGGGCTGGACAGCGGGACCGCGATCATGGAGTCGCTCGAGCGCCAGTTCGACGGGATGCGCTACGTGCCCCGCCCGTACCTGCGGCACCTCGTCGCCGCGGGGTATGCGGGCCGCAAGAGCGGGCGCGGCTTCTTCGGGTACCGCGACGACGCGGGGGCCTCGCCGGAGGCCACCTCCGAGCTCGCCGACCCCGGCGTCGTCGCCGGCTGGCGGCGCGTGGGCGTGGTGGGCACCGGCACGATGGCCACCGGCATCGCCGAGGCGTGCGCCAAGGCCGGCTACGAGGTGACGATCCGCGGCCGCAGCGTGGACAAGGCCCGGGCCAGCGTCGACGCGGTGGCCGCCAGCTACGCCAAGGCCGTCGAGAAGGGAAAGATGGAGGCCGGCGACCGCGACGCGGCCCTCGAGCGGCTGACGCCCACCGGCGACCTGGCCGACCTCGGCGACGCCGACGCCGTCGTCGAGGCCGTCGCCGAGGACCTCGCCATCAAGCGCGAGCTGTTCGCCGCGGTCGACAAGGTGGCCCCGCGCGAAGCGCTGCTGGCGACCACGACCTCGAGCCTGCCGGTCATCGACTGCGCCATGGCCACCGAGCGCCCCGAGCGCGTGGTGGGGATCCACTTCTTCAACCCCGTGCGGGCCATGCGGCTGGTCGAGGTCGTCCACACCGCGCGCAGCGAGCCCGGCGCGCTCGACCAGGCGCTGGCCTTTGCCCACAGCGTCGGCAAGACGCCCGTGCGCTGCAGCGACCGGGCGGGCTTCATCGTCAACGCCCTGCTGTTTCCCTACCTCAACGACGCGGTCAAGATGCTGGACGCCGGCTACGCCACGGTCGCCGACATCGACACGGCCATGAAGCTGGGCTGCAACCACCCGATGGGGCCGTTCGAGCTGATGGACGTGGTCGGGCTGGATGTCACCCTGGAGATCTGCCGGGCGTTGCACGCCGAGTTTCGCGATCCGGACATGGCGCCCGCCCCCCTGCTCGCCTACATGGTCCAGGCCGGTTACCTGGGTCGCAAGACCGGGCGCGGCTTCCACAACTACGCGTGAGCGGCGCGACGGCATACTGCGGGGAACAGCGAGACCAGCCAGGCACCACACGCGACCGCGACCTCGCGGCCACCTGCCGCACGGCGAGTCAGGGACCGGGCATGAGCAAAGGCAGCCGACGCAAGCGAGCCACGCGACCGTGGCAGGACCCTCGAGCTCGTCGCGACATCGAGTCGCTGCTGGAGCGCGACCGGGTCGACCAGGAGCTGGAGCTGCAGGGCTACGAGGTCCACCGGGTGGACCCCCATCGCGCCGAGAAGGACTACCTGTGCCCCGACTGCGGCAACCCGGTGCCCGCCGGGGAGGGTCACGTGGTCGTCTGGCCGGTCGACGAGGAAGACCTGCGGCGCCACTGGCACACCCACTGCTGGCGTCTCGAGGTGCGGCGATCGCGCTCGTGAGCTGCCGGACAGCCTGACGGGCTCGGTTGCCGTGCCGGCACCCGACGAGGAGCGCCATGGCCAAGAAGACCAAGCAGGACAAGCGCCGGCAGCGCCAAGAGCGCCAAGAGGCCGAGCGGCGCGCGGAGCGGCGCCGCAACATGATCACCCTCGGGATCGTCGTCGGGATCATGGTCATCGGCGGGGCTCTGGTGTGGGCCAGCCTCGGCGACGAATCGGACGCACGGCAGGACACCATCGAGGACCTGGACCCCGAGGACCTCGAGAATCCCGAAGACCCCGAGGGCTCCGAAGGTTCTGGGGAGTCCGGCGGCTCGGGCGAAGCGGATGGCGAAGGCGACGGTTCCGGCGCGTCGGGTGAGGAGACCGGGTCGGAACGCGAAGACCGTCCCATCGCCTGCAACGCCCAGGAGCCCTCGGCCGCCGACGAGGACAAGCCGACGTTCGACGAGCCCGGCGACGTCCTCGCCGGCGTCGAAACGGCCCAGGCTCACATGATGACCTCGTGCGGCGAGATCGTGCTCAACCTCGACCTCGAGCGGGCCCCCGAGATCTCCAACAGCTTCG
>CAYQMQ010000095.1:0-7885 GCA_964418395.1 uncultured Actinomycetota bacterium | reverse complement strand
GGACGCTGGCCGGGCAGTTCGGCACCCACGAGATCGGCCCGGAGACCTTCGCCGGGTGGACCCACGTGATGCAGCTGCAGCTCGACCGGGTGCTGCAGCTCGCCGCGCGGGCGCCACAACCTCAGGTCCGGGCGGTGGTCGACGCCGCCGAGGAGCTGCACGCCCGCTTCGACAGCCTGGCGGATCTCGGCGACGCGGGCCGCACGACCCGGGTGCACGGCGACCTGCACCTCGGCCAGCTGCTGCGGTGCCCGGACGGCCGCTGGCTGGTGCTGGACTTCGAGGGCGAGCCCGCCCGGCCCCTGAGCGAACGGCGGCGCCCGCACTCCCCTCTGCGGGACGTGGCCGGGATGATCCGGTCCTTCGATTACGCCGCCGCGCACGACTCGGTCGACAACACCGGCGGTGAGCCGCCCGCCGTGCTGCGCGAGTGGCGCGACGAGCTGACGCGCGCGTTCACGTCTGCCTACGACGCTGCTGCGCCCCGCCAGCTGCTGCCGCCGGACCCCTCGGTCCGCCGGAGGCTGCGCGCCGCGTTCGTGCTCGACAAGGCCATCTACGAACTCGGCTACGAGCTGGACAACCGACCCACGTGGGCGCCGATTCCCGCCGGGGGCATCCTGCGCGTGCTCGCCGGCGACGGCGCGGAGGTGAGCACATGAGCCCTGCGACCACCACCGAGCTGGACCCGGACGATCTCCGCCAACTCGTCGAGGGCCTCCACCCCGACCCGCACTCGGTCCTGGGCAGCCACGACCTGCCCGACCGCGGGGTGGTCCGCGTGTGGCGCCCGGACGCGGACGCGGTGCGGGTGATCCCCGTCGACGGCGACCCCGTCGACGCCGCGCTGACCCATGAAGCCGGGCTGTTCGAAGCGGTGCTCCCGTCGGCCCCGCCGGCCGGCCGGTACCGCCTCGCGGTCACCTACGGCAGCGAGACCTATCAGCTCCACGATCCGTACGCGTTCTGGCCCAGCCTCGGCGAGGTCGACCTCCACCTGGTGGGTGAAGGACGTCACGAGCAGCTGTGGGAGCGGCTCGGCGCGCACGTGTGCGCCCGCGAGGGCGTGGAGGGCACCACGTTCGCGGTGTGGGCCCCCAACGCCCAGAGCGTCCGCGTGGTCGGCGAGTTCAACTCGTGGGACGGCCGGCTGCATCCCATGCGCCGGCTGGCCGGCTCCGGGGTGTGGGAGCTGTTCCTGCCCGAGGTGGGCTCGGGGGCCCGCTACAAGTACGAGCTGGTCACCTCCGACGGGCGGCTGGTCACCCGCGCCGACCCATTCGCTGCCTACGCCGACACACCGCCCGGCAACGCCAGCCGGGTGTTCCGCTCCACACACCAGTGGGATGATCACGACTGGATCGCCGCCAGAGACCGGGTGGAGTGGACACGCGCCCCCATGGCGATCTACGAGGTCCATCTCGGCTCATGGCGCCGTCCCGACGGGCAGCCGCTCGGTTACCGGGCGCTCGCCGAGCAGCTGGCCGATCACGTGGGTGGGCTCGGCTTCACCCACGTGGAGCTGCTGCCCGTGGCCGAGCACCCCTTCACCGGCTCGTGGGGCTACCAGGTGTCGGGGTACTACGCGCCGACCAGCCGCTTCGGCAGCCCCGATGACTTCCGCTACTTCGTCGACTACCTGCACCAGCGAGGGCTGGGGATCATCGTCGACTGGGTGCCCGCCCACTTCCCCAAAGACGAATGGGCCTTGGCGCGCTTCGACGGCACGTCGCTGTTCGAGCACGCCGACCCCCGCCGAAGCGAGCACCCCGACTGGGGCACCCTGGTGTTCAACTACGGGCGCAACGAGGTGCGCAACTTCCTCGTGGCCAACGCCCTGTTCTGGCTCGAGGAGCTGCACGTCGACGGGCTTCGCGTGGACGCTGTGGCGTCGATGCTGTACCTCGACTATTCCCGCGAGGGCGGCGACTGGGTGCCCAACCGCTACGGGGGCCGTGAGAACCTCGAAGCGATCGAGTTCCTGCAGGAGCTGAACTCGGTGGTGTACCGGCGCAATCCCGGCGCGCTGATGATCGCCGAGGAGTCCACCGCGTGGCCGGGGGTGACGCGGCCGGTGCACCTGGACGGGCTCGGCTTCGGCTTCAAGTGGAACATGGGCTGGATGCACGACACGCTGTCGTACTTCTCCCGGGACCCGATCCACCGCCAGCACCACCACGACGAGCTCACCTTCGGGCTGATGTACGCCTGGAGCGAGCACTACGTGCTGCCGCTGTCGCACGACGAGGTCGTCCACGGCAAGCGGAACCTGATCGAGAAGATGCCCGGCGACGAGTGGCAACAGCGCGCCAACCTCCGGGCGCTGTACGCGTGGATGTGGTCCCACCCCGGCAAGCAGCTGATCTTCATGGGCTCCGAGCTCGGCCAGCGCCGCGAGTGGGGCGAGGAACGCGAGCTCGACTGGGACCTGCTGGCCGACCCCGGCCATGGCGGCCTCGCCCGCCTGCTCGCCGACCTGAACGCGGCCACCGCCGAGCTGCCCGCCTTGTGGCGGTCGGACCCGGATCCGGACGGCTTCCACTGGATCGACCCGGACGATGCGGAGCACAACGTGCTCGCGTTCGTGAGACGCGGCGACGACGGTGACGCGCCGGTGGTCGTCATCGCCAATCTCTCCCCGACGCCGCAGGAGGCCCGCCGGGTGGGGCTGCCTGCCCCCGGACGCTGGCGCGAGCGGTTGAACACCGATGCCGAGCACTACGGTGGCAGCGGAGTGGGCAACCTCGGCGCCGTCGACGCCGCCGACGAGCCCCTTCACGGCCAACCCGCCTCCGCGACCCTGCGGCTGCCCCCGCTCGGGATCCTGTGGTTCGTTCCCGACGGCTGAATAGGCCCGCTACCGCTGCGCTACTTGAGGGCTGCTAGCCGGCACGGGCCCCGCCCGCCCCCCACGGCATCATGGGAGTGATGCTGCGCACCACGTCCCGGCTGCTCGCCCGGGCCACCCCCGGCGGCCTGCCCCTGGCTCGGAACGCGATCCGTCTCGGGCTCGCGCGCGTCTTCGGACCCCCGCCGTTCGACCCGGAGCGTGAGCCCGGCGACCCGGGCCTGTTCGGCCCCCAGTCCGCCTCGTGGCGCATCATCGGCGAGCCCGCCGCGATCGTCGGCGGTCTGCGGGCGCTGCTGGTGCAGCTGCTGCACCCTCACGCGCTGGCGGGGGTCGTCGACCACTCCGCCTTCCGCGACGACCCGATCGGCCGTCTACAACGCACCAGCGCCTACGTGACCACGAGCACGTTCGGCTCCACCCGTGAGGCGTTGGCGGTCGCCCGCCGCGTGCGCGGGATCCACACCCGTGTTCGCGGTCTCGCACCGGACGGCCGGGCCTACGACGCCGGCGACCCGCATCTGCTCGCGTGGGTCTCGATCGCCCTCACCTCGAGCTTCCTCGCCAGCGACGACGCCTTCGCGCTGTCGCCGGCCGACCACGTCACCGCGGACGCGTTCGTGGCCGAGCAGGCGCGACTCGCCGCGCTGCTCGACCCGCGCGTGGATCTCGATGCTCTCGAAGGCGACGCCTCGGCGCTCGCCGCGCTGCGCGCCGGTGAGGCGGCGCTGCCGATGCTCGCCGACGGGACGCTGCCCACCTCGCGGGCCGGTCTGAGCCAACGCCTGAGGGCCTACCGCCCCGAGCTGGGGGTGGACGCTCGCGGGGCCGAAGCGCTGCGCTTCCTGCTGTGGCCTCACCTGTCCGCCCCGATGAAAGCCGCCTACCTCCCCCTTGCCGCTGGCGCGGTGGCCACGCTCGAGCCGTGGCAACGCCACGTGCTGGGGCTGCCGGCGAGCCGGGTGGCCAGCTGGCCGCTGCTGCTGCAGGCCCGGACGATGCTGGCCGCGCTGCGACTCAGCACGGGCGTGTCGCCGGCCCGCCGCGCCGGCGCCCAGCGCGCCGCCAACTCCCCCGACGGCGACGCGCCGGCCCCAGCCGGATGAGCGCCTCGTCAGCCGGGCCGGCCGGGCCAGCCGATCGCCGTGAGGTCACCCTCACCGGCGACCCGGTGACAGGTGGTGATGTCGTGGCCGTGGCCCGGCACCGCGCGTCGGTGGCCATCGGCACCGAGGTCGGCCCACGATTGGCCGCGCGGCGCGAGCAGATCGCTGACCACGTGGCCGCGGGCCGCACGGTCTACGGCATCACCACCGGGTTGGGATCGCTGGCCAACGTTCGGGTGGAGCCCGGGGAGCTCGGCGAGCTGCAGCGCAACGTGTTGCGCAGCCACGCCGCCGGGGTGGGCGAGCCGCTGGACGACGAGGTGGTGCGGGCGATGATGCTGCTGCGCGCCCGCACCCTGGCCGCGGGCTATTCGGGCGTCCGCCCCGAGGTGGTCCAGCTGCTGGTGTCCTGTCTCAACGCCGGGGTGCACCCGCTCGTGCCCAGCCGCGGCTCGGTCGGCGCCAGCGGTGACCTGGCCCAGCTCGCCCACATCGGGTTGGGGCTGACCGGCGAGGGCCGCGTGCGCACTCCACACGGCGAGCGCGCCGCGCGTGACGGGCTCGCCGAGGCGGGCCTGTCCCCGTTGGAGCCTCAGACCAAAGAGGGGCTGGCGCTGGTCAACGGCACCGAGGGCATGGCCGCGTTGGGCACGCTGGCGTTGCACGATGCGCGCACGCTGCTGTCCGCCGCTGACGTGGCCGCAGCGATGACCACCGAAGCCGGACTCGGCAGCGACCGCCCGTTCGCCGCCGACATCCAGCAGCTCCGCGGCCATCCCGGCCAGACCGCGTCGGCCGCGAACCTGCGCCGCCTGCTGGCCGGCAGCCCCATCGTGGCCAGCCACCGGGAGAGCGACCACGCCGTCCAGGACCCGTACTCGATCCGCTGCAGCCCCCAGGTGCACGGCGCCGCCCGCGACGGGCACGCCTTCTGCGCCCAGGTGGTCGACCGCGAGCTGGGCGCGGTGACCGACAACCCGATCCTGATGGACGACGGGCGCATGGAAAGCGGCGGCAACTTCCACGGCGAGCCGCTCGGCCTGGCCTTCGCCTCGCTGAGCGCGGCGCTGGCGAGCCTCGCCAACATCAGCGAGCGCCGCACCCTGTGGCTGATCAGCCCGGAGAGCCAACGCGGGCTGTCGGCGTTCCTGGCGGCTCGGCCCGGGCTGGAGTCCGGGCTGATGCTGGCCCAGTACACCCAGGCGGCGCTGGTGGCCGAGATCAAGCAGCTGGCCCAGCCGCCGGTGCTGGACTCGATTCCCACCAGCGGCATGCAGGAAGACCACGTGAGCATGGGCTGGCTGGCCGGGCTGCGGCTGCGCGAGCTGGCCACCGCGGTGAACACCGTGGTGGGGATCGAAGCGATGTGCGCAGCCCGCGCGCTGGACCTGCGCGCCCCGCTCGAACCCGCTGCGGGCACCGCCGCGGCCCGTGCCGAGCTGCGTGAGCACGTGCCGCCCCTGGACGGCGACCGCGAGCTGGCCCCCGATCTCCACGCGGCCGGGAAGGTCGTGGCGACCGGCCGATTGACGCAGTCGGTGGCAGCCGTCACCGGTGAGGCGCTCGCGTGACTGTTCGCGGCGGGTCGCGAGCGGCCCCGCGTGGAAGATCAGTCGGGCTTGTTCTCGACGAAGAACTCCCAGGTCCCGTGAGCGGCGAACACGCCGACGCTGACTCCCTCGATCCTGGCCACCTCGTTGTGGTGGTCGGCGGACATGTCGTCGGTGGAGACGTCGAGGTCGGCGTGCAGGCGGTCCTCCGCCTCGTCCGGCGACAAACCGGTCGCGGCGGACACGCCGGCCCGCATCGTGGCGAAGAGATGGCGTTGCTGGGCCTTGCCCGTCGGGGTCGCTTGATCCAGGGTGGCCATGACCACCACCTCCTCGTCGGGAGCGAGGATCACTTGAGCGCGGCCCACGCCCTCGAGCTGCTGGGTGTTGGCGGGTAGGTCATGGACTCCTGAGCTGTTGGTGGGGGTGAGGGGATCCAACTGCCGCCCGGCGCCGGCGGCGGTGACGGCCTCGTTCCAGCGCCGCTCGAACTCCGCCGGACCCACGTCGAGATCATCGCGGACGTCGTCCCACTGGGTGGCCTCATCCTGTCCCTCGGCCGCTTGCGCTTCGGCCGAGTCGTCGGGGTCTTCGGCCCCGGTGAGCTGCGTGAGGACCCCGACCGCTCCCACCACCACGAGCGCTGCCACCGCCGCCACGCCGAGCCGCAGCGGCCGCTTGGAGGAGGGCTTGCCCTGAACCTCTGAGCCTCGTGCCGCCCCGGGTTGGTTGTTCGCGCCCATGGCAGCTCCCGTCGTCTGCAGCGCCGTGACCTCCCGCCTGTCACGAGCCCGGACGCCCCGGACGCTCTCAGGGTAGATGCTCCACGGCCCGCAGCCGTTGCGGCGGAGCTACATCCTATAGCCAGGAAGACCAGCCGAACGCAGGCCGCTCGGCACTCCCACGTCGCCGACGAGCAGGTGCAGCCGAAGGCCGTGCGGGGCGTGCTCGCTGACGTGCGCGGTCCGCGGGTCGAGGCCGGCCGTGGTCAGCCAGCGCCGGTGTGCGGTGCCGGTGTGCAGCCGGCCACCGGTGGTGCGCAGTGCCAGCCCGAGCTCGTAGGTGGCGCGCGCGACCGGGGACGTCTGCGGGTCGTCGGCGAGGGCGTCGATGATCGCGAGCTGTCCGCCGCCGGCGAGCACGCCGGCCAGACGCACGACGAGTGCCTCGGCGGTCGCGTCGTCGAAGAGGTGGCACAGCGCGCCGGCGACGACCAGATCGTAGGGCCCGCCGGGCAGGTGACTGAACGCGTCCGCGTCGATGATCTCGTAGCGGTCGGCGGCGCTCGCTTCGGCCACCGCCCGCCGGGTGACATCGGCGACGCCCGGCAGATCGAGCGCGGTGACGCGGCAGCTGGGCTCGCGGCGCACCATCGCCAGGCTCCACGGCGCCGCACCGGCGCCGACGTCGAGCACCCGCACGCCGGGCCGCGCGAGCCACCCGGCGAACTCGTCGGCGACGTCGGTCACGACGTCGGCCAGCCGTTCCACCAGCCCGGGGTAGTGTGCCGCGGCCCCGGCCGGCTCGTCGTAACCCGGGCCGGCCCCGCCTCGCCAGGCATCGGCGAGCGCGCCGTAGACGCCCTCGGTCCAGCCGGTCACATCGGCGGTGCCCGGTGTCACGCGGTAGGCGCCGTCGGCGTCGGCCTCGGCCACGCCCACCGCGGCCAGGACCTCGAGCACCGCGGCGGTCAGGCGCGGCTCCAGCCCGACCCGGTCGGCGAGCGCCTCGGCACGGGCCGGCGCGTCGGCCAAGCGCTCGAGGACCCCGAGCTCTCGGGCGGCGTGCAGCGCCGCCCATCCGCCGGCGACGCCGGTGAGCGCGCCGAGCGGGACGGGCCGGCTCGTCCCGCTCGGCCCGGTGCCACCGGAGTGCGCCCCCGCGCTCACCGCCCGCCCGGTCAGGTCTCGCCGAGGGTGACGACGCCCGCGCCGCCGTCGACGGTCACGGTCCGGCCATCGGTGATCGCGCTGGTGGCGGTCTGGGTGCCGACCACCGCGGGGATGCCGTGCTCGCGCGCGACGATCGCGGCGTGCGACAGCGGGCTGCCGCAGTCGGTGACCACCGCGGCGGCGCGGGGGAACAGCACCGTCCAAGCCGGGGTGGTCAGCCGACACACGAGCACCTCGCCCGGCTGAAGCCGGTCGAAGTCGGACTCGTCGGCGATCACCCGCGCGCGGGCGGTGACGTGCCCGGACGAGCCGGGCTGGCCGGGCAGGCGGTCGCCGCCGCCGTCGTCGGCCGCGTCGCCCGCCTCCGGCGGCGCGAACTCGATGCTCATCAGCCAGCCCATGGCGTCCATCAGCTGGCGCGCCGCGGCGGGCAGCTCGTCGGTCGGCGGGGGCGGCGGTGGTGGATCGCCGTACATCGGCGGCCCGGGG
>CAYQMQ010000094.1:0-7934 GCA_964418395.1 uncultured Actinomycetota bacterium | reverse complement strand
GTGCCCGCCGGCGCCGCCGCCGACGCCGCCCGGCGCGCCGGCGAGGCCGCCCGGGCGCCGGCTGCGGTCATCGGCGAGGTCGTCGAGCCGAGCGCCGGCGGGCCGTTGGTGACACTGGTCACCGGCGAAGGAGCCGGGCGCGACATCACCGAGCTCGGCTACGAGCACGGCGCCGGCTGACCGGGGTGGCCGACGGGAGGCGTCCTTCAGCAGGAGGCGCTCATCGCTGCGAGGCGCCCATCACCGGGGGCGCGAGCGATCGTGGAGCCGCCGTAGGATGGGGCCCCGCCCTGGGCCGCGGCCCTGGGCCAAACGGCGCCGCCGGCGAAAGGATCGCCATGAGCTCCCCGCCCGGCCGGGCGCTGACGATCGCGGGGTCGGACTCCGGCGGCGGCGCCGGCATCCAGGCCGACCTCAAGACCTTCCACGAGCTCGGCGCCTACGGCATGAGCGTGCTGACGGCGCTGACGGCGCAGAACACCGAGGGCGTGCACGGTGTTCACGTGGTGCCGCCCGCCTTCGTGGAGGCCCAGCTCGACGCGGTGGCGGGTGACATCGGCGTCGATGCGGCCAAGACCGGCATGCTCGCTGACGCCGGCGTCATCAAGGCCGTGGCCGACGGGGTGCGTCGCCACGGCATCGAGCACCTCGTGGTCGACCCGGTGTGCGCCTCCAAGCACGGCGACCCGTTGCTGGCGGGTGAGGCCGTGGACGCGCTGCGCACCCAGGTGCTGCCGTTGGCCGAGGTCGCCACCCCCAACCTCGGCGAGGTCGCGGTGCTCGCGGGGGTGGAGGTTCGCGAGGTCGGCGATCTGCGAGCGGCCGCCGAAGCCGTCCACGCCCTGGGGCCGCGCTGGGTGGTCATCAAAGGCGGCCACCTGCCAGGCAACGACGAGGCGGTGGACCTGCTGTTCGACGGGCGCGAGGAGATCCGCCTGACCGGCGAGCGCCTCGACACCCGCGACACCCACGGGACCGGGTGCACGTTCGCCGCGGCGATCACCGCATATCGCGCGGGCGGCATGGACGTCGTCGACGCGGTGCGCGCCGCCAAGCGGTTCGTCACCGGCGCGATCCGCCATGGGGTGCGTGTGGGCCGGGGGATCGGCCCTGTGGACCCTGGCTGGGGCCGCCGCGAGGGTTGAGTCGCGCTACTGCCGCAACGGCGGCTTGGTGACCTTGCCGCTTTTGATGCAGGAGGTGCACACGTAGGCGCGGCGCGCCGAGCCGCCGTCCCACACGCGCACTTTCTGCACGTTGGGCCGCCAGGGGCGCTTCGAGCGCTTGTGCGAGAAGCTCACCTGATGGCTGAATTTCGTGCGCTTGTCGCAGATCTCGCAGACGGCGGCCATGTGGGCACGTCCTTTGTGACTGGCAGCGTCGGGGCCAAGGCGGATGGGTCCGTCGCGCGTCGCCCTCTCGACCCGCGCGGGTGCGCTCGCGTGACCACGCCAAGGCTATCCGTCCGCCGGCTCGGGCGACAACCGACGCGGCGCACGCCGGCCGGTGCCCTGACCGACGCCGGCGAGGGCGGTCCCGCTTCGGTCAAAGCGGTCGCGAGCCCGTCGTACACTAACGCCGAGATGGCGAGGTCGCGCTGCGACAGGCCACTGGACCGGCTCTCGATACCGCAGCCGTGAGGTTCTGGATTGGGTGCGTCTCTGGCTCTCGACGACGACGTCGCCGCCGTCCCCGGCGTCGGCCCGCGCACAGCCGCTCGGCTGCGCGAGGTCCTCGGCATCGCCACGGTCGGGGACCTGGCGGCCTACTTCCCGGTCCAGGAATCCGGCAAGTACCGTCAGCGCGCCTCGGTGAAGCCGCTGGGGCAGGCCAAAGTGGGTGAGGCGATCACGGTGGTCGGTGAGATCGCCGGGTGGCAGGAGATCCGCCCCCGCAGGCGCGGGAAGGGCGGCAGCCGCCCGCCCAAGTCGGTGCACAAGGCATCGATCCTCGACGACGCCGGCGGGCGCATCACCGCTCCGTTCTTCAACCAGCCCTGGCTGCCCCAGCGCCATCCACGCGGTGCCCGGGTGGCGGTGAGCGGTCAGCTGGAGCGCTATCGCGGCCAGCTCCAGCTCGGCCAGGCCCAGATCACGGTGCTGCGCGACGGCGAGGGGGTCGTCGAACCCGGCGCCGACGATGCCCTGATCCCGACGTATCCGGCCACCGCCGACTTGTCCTCCGAACGCATCGCCCGGGTGATGCGCGCCGCGCTGGATGAGCTGCCGACGCTGACCGACCCGCTGCCGCAGACGCTGTTGGCGGCCCGCGGGCTCGTCGACCGCGACACCGCGGTGCGCCACATCCACTTCCCCCCGGACCTGCAAGCCGCCCGCCACGCCCGCGACCGGCTCGTCTACGACGAGCTGCTGACCCTGCAGCTCGGGCTGCAGCAGCGCCGCACCGAACGCGAGCTCGACTCCGCCGGGCTGTCGCAGCCGCCGGTGACCGGCGGGCTGGCGGCGGCGCTGATCGACGTGTTGCCGTTCCCGCTGACCGGGGCCCAGCAACGCGCGCTGGACGAGATGGGCGGCGACCTCGCCGCCCCCGGCCCCATGCAACGGCTGTTGCAGGGGGATGTCGGCTCCGGCAAGACCGTGGTGGCGGCCTGGGCGATGCTCACCGCCGTCGATCACGGCCGCCAGGCCGTGCTCATGGCGCCCACCGAGGTGCTCGCCGAGCAGCACTACCGCACCCTGACCGACCTGATGGCGCCGCTGGCCGTCAACGCGCCCGGCGGGCCGCGCGTGGAGCTGATCACCGGCTCGATGGCCGCCGGCGCGCTGCGCCGGGTGCTGGCCGAGGTGGCCGCCGGCGACATCGACGTGCTCATCGGCACCCACGCCCTGTTGGAGGAACGGGTCGACCCGCCCGACCTCGGGCTGGTCGTCGTCGACGAGCAGCACCGCTTCGGGGTGGAACACCGCGCCGCGCTGCGCGCCAAACGCCGCCGGACCGCTGCTGCGGCGGCCCCCTCCGAGCCGGACGTGCTGGTCACCACGGCCACGCCGATCCCCCGGTCGCTGGCGTTGACCCTCTACGGGGACCTGGACACGACCGTGTTGGACGAGCTGCCGCCGGGGCGCCAGCCCGTCAGCACGGTGGTGGTCGAATCGAGCTCGCCGCGGAGAGCGCGACTGGAAGCGTTCGTGCGCGAACGGGCCGCCGCCGGCGAGCGCACCTACGTGGTCTGTCCCACCGTCGACGACTCGGAGGCGTTGACGGTGGTCGACGGCGGTACGGAGCGCAGCGTCGCCAGCGCCGAGGCCACCTACACGCGGCTGGCCGAGGGGCCGCTGGCGGACTTCGACGTCGGCCTGGTGCACGGCCGGCTGACCCCGGACGAGCGCGAGCGCGTCATGAACGCGTTCCGCCGTGGCGAGATCCAGGTGCTGGTGGCCACCACCGTCATCGAAGTGGGCCTGGACGTGCCCGAGGCGTCGTTGATCCTCATCGAGGACGCCGACCGGTTCGGCATCAGCCAGCTGCACCAGCTGCGCGGCCGGGTGGGGCGGGGAGCGGCGAAGAGCTACTGCGCGCTGCTCACCACCGCCCCCGACAATCGCCGTCTCGCCGCGCTGGCCACCACCGCTGACGGCTTCCGGCTCGCCGAGGTCGACCTCGAGCTGCGCGGGGAGGGATCGCTGTTCCACACCCGCCAGTCCGGGCTGCCCGATCTGAAGATCGCCCGGCTGCTGCGCGACGGGGAGTTGGTGACGGCCACCCGCGAGGACGCCCGGGCGCTGCTGGCCGCCGACCCGCATCTGGATGAGCTGCCGCAGCTGCGCGACGAGGTCGCCGACCGCTTCGACCCCGAGCGCCTGGCGGCGCTGGACAGCGGCTGAGCCGTCATGGGATCCGGCCCCCCTGGCCCCCGCCCCGCCGCCGAGCCGTCGTGCTGCGGGTGATCGCCGGCACGGCCAAAGGCCGGCGGCTGCGCACCCCGCCCGGGCGGCGGACGCGGCCGCTGGGCGACCGCGCCCGCGAGGCGCTGTTCGCCAGCCTCGCCCCCCAACTTGAGGGAGCGGTGGTGTGCGACCTCTGGTCGGGGTCGGGCTCGCTGGCGATCGAGGCGCTGTCGCGCGGGGCCCAGCGGGCGGTGCTGGTCGAGCGCGACCGGGCGGCGCTCGCGGCGCTGCACGCCAACCTCGCCACCTGCGGGCTGACCGAGCGCGCCGAGGTGGTCGATGGCGACGTCGCCCGCTTCGCGCGTCGGCCGCGGGGGGGACCGTTCGACCTGGTGCTGGCCGATCCGCCGTACGCCACCTCCATCACCGACGTGTGGACGGTGCTGGACCGGCTGCAGCGCGCCGGCGCGCTCGACGGCGAAGCGGAGGTCGTGGTGCACCGCCCTGCCCGGGAGACGGTGCCGGCGCCTCCCGCCCCCTTGGCGCTCGGGCGGGTCCGAACGTACGGTGACACCGCCCTATGGCGCGTGACGTTGACCGAGCAGGCGATCGAAGACGAGCCCGGCGGCCGGTGATGTGGCAGCCCACGACGAGGTCGGCGCATGACGATTACCGCGGTCTATCCCGGCAGCTTCGATCCCATCACCAACGGGCACCTCGACATCATCGAGCGCACCGCCACCCGTCTGGACCGCTTGGTGGTGCTGTGCAGCCGCAATCCCGGCAAGCAGCCGATGTTCGAGTTCTCCGACCGGCTGGCGCTGGTCGAGGAATCGACTGGCCACCTGGACAACGTGGAGGTCGCCAGCTTCGACGGACTCCTGATCGAATGGTGCAACGCGCACGGCATCCGTCTGGCCGTCAAGGGGCTGCGCGCCGTCAGCGACTTCGAAACGGAGCTGCAGATGGCCCAGATGAACGCCCATCTGGGCGGGGTGGAGACGCTGTTCATGACCACACGGCCCGTATACTCCTACCTCTCGTCGTCGTTGGTGAAAGAGGTTGCTCGCTTCGGGGGTGACGTCAGCGACTTCGTGCCGCCCGTCGTGGCGCGCCGCCTCGCCGGCCACTGAACCCACCCACGTGAACCCCCGCGAAAGGACGCGCCACCGTGGACGTGGACGACGCCATCGGTGAGCTGGAGCGCCTGCTGTCCACCGCCCGGCCCGTGCCCCTGTCGTCGTCGATCATGGTCAACCGCGCTGACGTGGAGGCGGTGCTGGAGCGCCTCCGCGAAGGGCTGCCCGAGGAGCTGCGCCAAGCCCGGTGGATCATCAAGGAGCGCGACGACCTCGTCGAGAAGGGCCGCGCCGAGGCCCAGCAGATCGTGGACGACGCGCGGGAGGAGCGCGACCGGATGCTGTCCGAAACCGAGGTCGTCAAGGCCGCCAACCGCGAGGCCGAGCGCATCGTCTCCGAGGCGCGCGAGGAGGCCAAGGTGCTGCGCCTGGAGGCTGAGGACTACGTGGACGGCAAGCTCGCCAACTTCGAGATCGCGCTGAACCGGACCCTGAAGACGGTCGAGAAGGGCCGCGAGCGCCTGCGGGGACGGCTGGCCTCCGACGAGCTCACCGGCCAGGACGAAGCCGGCGAGGACACCGACGAGGAACGCTTCAGCCCGCTGTACGACCACGAGTTCGAGGAGGGCGAGGGGCCCTCCCGTTAGCGCGCTGTCCCCGGCAGCGGCCGGGACTGGGGCCCGGCGCGCCGCCTGCCAGCCAGTGTTCGGCGCGGCTGGTACCCTGACACACCCTATGAGCACCTCGCTGCACGACCACGTCGTCAACGTGGCCGATCTCGTCGACCAGCCGGGCGCGTCGCGCCGGGTGGATCTTCACCTGCCGGTGCCGGACGGCTTCGACTTCCCGCTGATCGACGTCGACGGGCCGTTGCACCTGCAGGGCGTCATCGAGAGCGTGGTGGACGGGCTGCTGGTGCGCGGATCGCTGCGCGCCGAGATGGGCCTGCACTGCGCCCGGTGCCTGCAGGCGATCCACCGGGAGGCTGCCGCTGACGTCGTCGAGCTGTACGTCGATCCCGCGCGGGCCACCGCCGAGGTCCTGGGTGACCTCGAAGAGGGCTACGCGATCGCCGACGACCACATCGATCTCGATGCGCTGCTGCGCGACGGGCTGGCGCCGAGCGCCCCGTACCAGCCGCTGTGTACCGAGGACTGTCGGGGCCTGTGCGCCCAGTGCGGCGCGGACCTCAACACGACGGGCTGCGAGTGCGGCGAGGACGACGTCGATCCCCGTTGGACTGCGCTCGCTCAGCTGCGGGATCGCCTGCCCGCCGACAACTGAGCGCCGGCCTGCCGTGCGGCCGGGCGGCGGCCACGCCCACGGTGGGTGGCCCATCCTGCGAGGCTGCCGCAGCGACCAGGCAAACCGAACCGAGAAGGAGCCGTTCGTGGCTGTCCCGAAGCGCAAGATGTCGCGCGCCCGCACCCGGCACCGCAAGTCGCAGTGGCTCAAGGGCGGGCGGCCGCACGTGGCCACGTGCCCGCGCTGCAAAGCGCCCCGCGAACCCCACACCGTGTGCCGCTCGTGCGGGACGTACCGCGGCCGCCAGGTGCTGCCCGGAGAGTGAGCCCAGTGCCCCGCCGGCTTGCCGCGTGGGGGCCGTGATGACCGGCTCCGCTCCCTCGCGCTGCACGGTGGCCATCGACGCGATGGGCAGCGATCGCGCTCCCGCCCCCGAGGTGGGCGCCGCGCTGGCGTGCCGAGCCCGGGGCCAGCCCGTGAGCCTGGTCGGTGACCGGGACCTGCTCACCGCGGCGTTGGCCGAGGCCAGCGAGGCCGACGGCGACGCCGGCGTCGACATCGTCCACGCCCCGGGCCGGGTGGCGATGGACGCCGATGTGGCGATGGCGTTGCGCCGCACCCCGGACGCCAGCGTGCGGGTGGCGGCGCGTCTCGTGGCCGACCGCCGGGCGGCGGCGATGGTCTCGGCCGGCTCGACCGGCGCGGTGATCGGGGCGGCGCTGTTGGACCTGGGCCGGTGCCCCGGCGTGCGCCGGCCCGGCGTGAGCGCCGTGCTGCCGGTGCCCGGCACGGACGGGGTGGTGCTGATCGACGCGGGCGGGAGCCCGGACGTGCCGGTCCAGGCGGTGGTGGGCTTCGCCCGGATGGGCGCGGCGCTGGCGGCGGCCCGTGGCACGGCGTCGCCCCGGGTCGGCCTGTTGAACGTGGGCGCGGAGTCGGGGCGGGGCAACGCCGCCACCCGCCAGGCGCGCGCCGCGCTCGCCTCGGTAGCCGGGTTCGTCGGCAACGTAGAGCCGGGCGACGTCCTCGCCGGCGTCGTCGACGTGGTCGTCACCGACGCGTTCACCGGCAACGTGTTCCTCAAAACGGTCGAAGCCGCTGCGGGCGCCGCCGGGATCGACCGGCAGGCCACGACCGGCGCGCTGCTGTTGGGAGCACGCGGGACGGTGGTCGTCGCCCACGGCGCCGCGGACGCCACGGCCGTGGAGGGGGCGGTGGACACCGCCGTGGAAGCCGCCTCCCGGGGGTTGGCCGAGGCGGTCGCGGCCCGGCTGAGCGTCAGCGGGGAACCCACCGCTCCGGGGGCGGTGCGATGAGCCCCCCGAGCCGGGAGGAGATCGGCCAGCTGGTGGCGGCTCGGCTCGGTGAGGTCGTGGCCGTCGACCCGGACACCATCCGCGAGACGGCGCGGTTCGAGGAGGACCTCGCGGCCGATTCGCTGGACCGTCTCGAGGTGCTCGAAGGCGTCGAAGCCGATCTGCGCTCTCGCGGGGTCCACGTCGCCTTGCCCGACGACGTCGTCGAGTCGGCGCTCACCGTCGGCGACGCTGTGGACCGCCTCCATGCCCGAGCCGCCGAGCAGCCCGCGGCGTCATGACCGCCGACGTCGCGCTGACCCCATGAGCCTCCACGAGCACGATCCCGTCCGCGCCATCGCCGATCGGCTGGCCGTCGACGTCAACGACCCGGCGAAGCTGGTCGAGGCGTTGACCCACCGCAGCTACGCCTTCGAGCAGGGCGTCCGCCCGCACAACGAGCGCAT
>CAYQMQ010000093.1:0-8014 GCA_964418395.1 uncultured Actinomycetota bacterium | reverse complement strand
GAGCTGGACAACTTCCGGGCGGCGCACCGCTGGGCGATGGCCGCCGGTGACGCCGACCTCACGTTGCGGTTGACCGCGGCGCTGCACCGCTACGGCTACTGGCGCCTGCGCCGCGAGGTGTTCGACTGGGCCGAGGCCGCCGTGAGCGCGCCCCACGTCGCCGGGCATCCCGCGTTGCCGCGGGCCCGCGCCGCCGCCGGCGTGGCCGCCTGGATGCGCGGCGACCTCGACACCGCCGCGGCCCACGCCCACCAGGGGCTGCGTGCCGCCGCCGGTGACGACCCGGGGGCGGAGGCGCTGTTGTGGGAGGTCGCCGGCGACGCCGCGACGTTCCAGGGCCGCGTGGACGAGGCGGTGGCCAGCTTCACCGAGGCAAGCCGCCTGGCCGAGGCTGCCGGTCACACCCAGACGGCGGTGATCAACCTCGTCAGCCAAGCGCTGGCGCGCGCCTACGGCGGCGACACGCGACAGGGGTTGGCGCTCGCCACCGTCGCCCACGAGCGGGCGGCCCGCAGCCGCAACCCCACTGGGCTGGCGTGGGGGCTGTACACACGCGGGGAGGTGCTGGGCGCCGACGATCCCGAACGGGCGCTGCCGCTGCTGGAAGACGCCCGTGAGCTCGCCGAGTCGGTGGGCAACGAGTTCGTCGTCGGGATCGCCGAGGTGTCGGCCGCGTCGCTGCGCAGCCGGCTGGGCGATCCCGCCGAAGCGCTGCGCGGCTTCGCCGCGCTCATCGAGCGCTGGCGCCAGAGCAATAACTGGACCCAGCAGTGGACGACGCTGCGCAACCTGATCGAGCTGCTGGTCCGCCTCGGCGCGGACGAACCCGCCGCGGTGCTGCACGCCGCGGCGACCGTCCCCGAGGCCGGGGGACGCAGCTACGGCGCGGAGGCAGCCCGGCTGCACGCGGCGGCGGCGACGGCCTGCGAGCGCCTCGGCCCGCAGCGCTACGAGGCGGCAAGCGAACGCGGCCGCCGTCTCAGCACCGAGGAGGTGCTCCGCTTGGCCACCGAGACGATCGACGATCTGCGGGCCCAACCTCTGTCGCGCCGGTGACCGCCAGGGCACCCCGTCCGTTTCGCCCCCGCTGTGCTAAACTCCGGCTGCTTTGACCGGCTCTGAGTGGCACCACCCTGTGTCTTGTGGCTCCACAACGCTTGCGACAGCGCTCGTTCGCTTACCTCGATTCACTGCGCAACCGACAGAGCCGCCACGACCGACAGGTCATTCCGCTTTCGTCGGCATGGCCTGTGCCACCCTTCCGACGACAACGGAGCCATGATGACCCCAGCCGATGACGCGAGGACCTGTCTGATGTGCCACGAGGTGTTCGACGTGGCAGGACCGCACTTCCGCAAGCCGAGCATGGGGAAGTTCGGGTACTACACGTGCCAGACGAAGTAAGCCGCTTCGCGCCCGCCGGCTCGGGCCCGCCCGCCTCCCCGGACCCCGCCCACGGCTGACGATGAGCGCAGAACCGCCCCCAGGGTTCCTGCACCGCGTGGCCACGATCCTCCACCGGGTCGAGAACGGCTTCTACGTGGTCATCGCCGTGGCGCTCGCCATCGCCGGGGCGGCCCTGTTCGGCGACACGGTCTATCAGTTCGTGACCGAGGTGGGAGCGGGCCCGCTCAGCCTCAAGGGCCACCTGCTCGATGTGTTGGATGGCCTGCTGCTGGTGTTCATCGTCGCCGAGCTGTTGCACACCGTGCGGGCGGTCATCGGCGAGGCGACGCTGCGACCCGAGCCGTTCCTGGTTGTCGGCATCGTGGCGGTGATCCGGCGGCTGATCGTCATCAGCGCCGAGGCTCCGGAGTTCCTGGGCGACCCCCGGTTCATGGACCTCATGATCGAGATGGGGGTGCTCATCGGGGCTGCCCTGGGCCTTGGCACCACCATCTTCCTGCTGGGACGTCGACGCGGGGAGGCCGACCCGGGGGATCTGAGCCCGGACCGCGACGCCCCGCCCCGCCGGGACTCGGAGGGGCGGTAGGACGGCGGGATCAGCCCTGGCGCTTGTCGAGCTCGTCGATCAGGGCGGGGATGACCTTGTACAGGTCACCGACCACCCCGAAGTCGGCGATCGAGAAGATCGGCGCCTCGGGGTCTTTGTTGACCGCCACGATCGTCTGCGACGTCTGCATCCCGGCGCGGTGCTGGATCGCCCCGGAGATGCCCGCGCCGAGGTACAGCTGCGGGCTGACGGTCTTGCCGGTCTGGCCGATCTGGTGCTGGTGGGGGTACCAGCCGGCGTCGGTGGCCGCGCGCGAGGCGCCGACGGCCGCCCCCAGGGCGTCGGCCAGCCGCTCGATCAGCTCGAAGCCCGACGCGTCGCCGAGGCCGCGTCCGCCGGCCACGATGATCGGCGCTTCGGTCATCTCCGGCCGGCCGGCGCTCTCGGCTTCGACGACGTCGAGCACCTTCGCGCGGGTGGCGGCGTCGTCGAGGCTGACGTCGAGCGTGACGACCTCGGGTGCCCCGCCGCCGGTGTCGGCCTCGGCGAACGCGTTGGCCTTCACCCCGACGAACTGCGGCCGGTCGCCGACCACGTGGGCGGTCGAGATCATGTCGCCGCCGAAGATCGGCTTGGTGACCTGCAAGGTGCCGCCGTCGAGGCTGAGGTCGACCGCGTCGGTGATCACCCCGCCGTCCACCCGGATCGCCGCCCGACCGACGACGTCGGTGATGAACGGATCGGCCGGATACAGCACCGCGCCGGCGCCAGAGGCCTCGAGCGCGGCGACCAGCGCGGCGGTCTGGGGCTCGGTGGCGTAGCTGGTCGCGGCCTCGTCGGGCCACACGAACGCCTTGGTGGCGCCGTAGGCGCCGAGCTGGTCGACCCCGGCGTCCGCTCCCGGGCCGAACAGCGCGGCGTGGACCTCGCCGTCACCGATCTGGGCCGCGGCGGTCAACAGCTGCTTGGCGACCTTCTTGGGGGTGCCCTGGTCGTGCTCGACGAGCACCAGGATGTCCACCATGGCGTGCTCCTTCGTGGCGGGTGGTCTCGGCGCGGTGCCGGCGAGACGGGCGCCGGCCCGCTGCCCCGGCGGCTGATATCAGGGCGCTACCGCTTCGCTCCGTGAGCGGCTAGATGAGCTTCTGGCGGGCCAGGAAGTCGACCAACGCCTGCGCGCCGGTCGTGCCCGAGCCGTCGTCTTCGACTTTCTCGCCGGCCTGCTTGGGTGGGCGGGGGCTGATGTCGGTGACCTCGGCGCGCGCCCCCGCACGGCCCACCAGGGAGGGGTCCACGCCGACGGCGGCCAGGTCCTTGGTCTCCAGCGGCTTCTTCTTGGCCGCCATGATCCCCTTGAACGACGGATAGCGGGGCTCGTTGATCGCCTCCACCACGCTGATCACCGCCGGCATCGGCGCCGTCACCGTCTGGTGGCCGCTGGGCATCTCGCGGTCGACGGTCACCTGACCGTCGCCGACCTCCAGGCGCCGGGCGTAGGTCAGCGCCGGCACCCCCAGGAACTCGGCGAGCATGGCGGGCACGAGCATGGTGCGCGCATCCGATGCCTGGTTGCCCATCAGGATCAGATCCCAGTCCTGATCGGCCAGGGCGGCCGCCAGCACCCGCGCGGTGGCCGGAGCATCCGAGCCCGCGCAGTCCTCGTCGGCGACCTGGATCGCGCCGTCCAACCCGTACGACAACGCCTTGCGGATGGTCTGCTGGGCCGCTTCGGGCCCCATGCACAGCGCGACGATCTCGTCGGCGTTGCCGGCCTCCTTGGTGCGCATCGCCTCCTCGATCGCCCACTCGTCGTTGGCGTTGAGCACCGGCTCCGACGCGTCGCGATCGACGGTGCGATCATCGCCGATCTTCTTCTCGGCCGCCGTGTCGGGCACTCGCTTGATCGGGCAGATGATCCTCACCGGAAACCTCCCTCCGAGCCGCCGAGCCGAGTCGGCTCGGGTGATCGGGTTGAGCAGCGGGCAGGCACGCTCGAACAAGAATGTTACCGTTCGGTAACTTCCCCGTCCACGCCGGCAGGCCGCACCATACGCCGTGAACCCGCCCCTCGGGCCACGCTCGCGGTGGAGCCGGGCAGCGGTCCCGGTCGCTGGGCGCTGCGCCGAGTAGGCTGCCCCGGGACAGAGGGGATCCATCATGTTGACCAACTCGCCGCGCCGGCGCGGCAGCCGGCCCACCCTCCTCGGAACCGCGGCGATCGTGCTGTCGCTCGCCGTGCTGGGGGCTGGGTGCGGCTCCGACGACGAGGGCACCGCAGCCCAACCCTCCCCGACCTCCCCGGCGCCGGACGCCGCACCTGCGGCACCGCGCAGCACCGACCGCGAGGTCGCCGTCGAGGGAGGGGACCGCAGCTACCGGGTGGTGACGCCGCCCGGCGACACCGGCGACACCGAGCTGCCGGTGGTCGTGGCGATCCACGACGCCGGCAACACCGTCGACGGGATGATCGAGGCCACCCAGCTCCAACGGGCCGCGGTCCAGCACGACTTCGCCGTCGTGCTTCCGGCGGCCGCAGAAGAGGCGGAGCGCACCTGGAACGCGGGGTTCTGCTGCGGTGCCGGCCCGTCGGTCGGCCTCGACGACATGGCGTTCCTGGACGCGGTCATCGACGAGGTGGCGGCCGATGAGCGGGTCGACGCCGACCGCATCTACCTGGCAGGAGTGTCCAACGGCGCGGTGATGGCCTATCAGTATGCCTGCGAGCGATCCGAGCGGGTCGCGGGCGTCGGGTCGGTCGCGGGCACGATGGATCCCGAGTCCTGCCAGCCCTCCGAGCCGGTGTCGGTCCTCGAGATCCACGGCACCGACGACGACGTGGTGCCCTTCGACGGCGGCGAGATGCCCGACTTCGTCCAGGCGACGCGCCCGGCGATCAGCGCCGAGGCCCTCGTGGAACACTGGGCCGAGGCGAACTCGTGCTCGGAGGAGCCGATCACGAGCGGCAACGACCCCGTGACCCGAACCACCTGGGGGCAGTGCGAAGCTGACGCCACCGTGGAGCTCATCGCCATCGAGGGGGCGGGCCACACCTGGTACGCCTCCGAGTTCGGCCCGGTCGACGGCGCCGTCGACGCCACCGGCGAGCTCCTGCGCTTCTTCGGGCTCGACAGCTGAGCGCCCCCGTCCTCCGACCTCCCGTCACCAGTCGCTGCCGACGGCCCCCGTGACGCCGGGGCTCGGTCGTGACGCTCGCTACACTGCCGCGCCCATGAGCGGGCACCCCTTGCCGCTGACCGGCGAGCGCACCCTGCCCGGCGTTCCTGCCGAGAACTACTGGTTCCGCCGCCACGAGATCGCATACCGCGGGTGCGTGGCGATGGCGCGCGACCGCGCCTGGGCCACCGTGGTCGACGCCGGCTGCGGCGAAGGCTACGGCGCCGACCTCCTCGCCGACGCCGCCCGGCAGGTGGTCGCCGTCGACCGCGACGTGCCGGCCATCGCCCACATCCGCCGGGCGTATCCCCGGCTGCGCCCCGTGTGCGCCAACCTCATCCGCTTGCCGCTTCTTGCCGGCTCCTGCGACGCGGTCGTCAGCCTGCAGGTCATCGAGCACCAGTGGGACGTGGACCGCTATCTCGCCGAGATCGCCCGCGTGCTGCGTCCGGGGGGCACCTTCGTGTGCGCCACGCCGAACCGCCTGACGTTCACCCCCCATTCGCCCACCCCGGTCAACCCGTTCCACACCGTCGAGTTCGCCGCCGGCGAGCTGGCCAGCTGCCTCGATCGCCGCTTCGCCGTCGAGACCGTCGGGGGCGTGTGGCATGCCTCCCGCCTCGCCTGGCACGAGGCCGAGCGGGGGACGTCGCTGCCGCAGCGGCTCGCCGACGCCGGCGAGCCCGCCGTGTGGCCCGAGTGGCTCGCCAGCCTCGTCGCCGCGGTCACCGCTGACGACTTCCTCGTGGCCTGGCCGAGCGGGCTGGCCACCCTCGACGACAGCCTCGACCTGCTCGCGGTGTGCCGGAGCCGACCCTCGTGAACGTCGCCCTGGTGCTGCACGGCCACCTGCCGTGGGTGCGCGGCCACGGCACCCACCCCGTGGGCGAGGAGTGGCTGTATCAGGCGTGGCTGGAGTGCTACCTGCCGATGATCGAACTGCTCGAGCGCGTCGGCAGCGCCGGGGGTCGCGATGTGCTCACCCTCGGCCTCAGCCCGGTGTTGGCCGAGCAGATGGACGATCCCGCGCTCCTGCGCAACTTCCACGGCTGGCTCGGCCGGCGGCTGGTCGACCTCGAGCACACCGTCTCCCGCTACGCCGAGCCGGACCGCGAACGCCTGAAACCCGTGTGGGCCCACCACTGGCGCCAGCTGTCCCACCGGCTCGCCCAGCTCGAGGCCGGGCTGGTGACCACCGGGCTGGCCCGGCCGCTGCGCGAGCTCGCCGACGCCGGCGTGATCGAGCTGCTCGGCGGGCCGGCCACCCACCCGTATCTGCCGCTGTACGACGACGAGGCCACGATCCGGGGGCAGATGGCCGACGGCCTGGCCACCGCCGAGCGGGTGCTCGGACGACGCCCACGGGGCGTGTGGACCCCCGAGTGCGGCTACCGCCCCCGCGGCGCCGTGGGCGACCCCACCGCCCCGCCGCTGGAGACCCGCGCCGACGGCACGCCGCATCTGCGCCGCGGCCACCGGGAGCTTCCCGGACTGGAAGAGCTGTGGGCCGACGCCGGGGCCACTCATCTGGTGCTGGACGGCCCCACCCTGGCCCGGGGCGCCGGCGCGGCCGAGCGCAACTGGGCCCTGTCCGGCGGCGAGGACCTGCCACCCGACCACCCCGAGCGGGTTGTCGACCGGCCGGTGCGCGTCGGCGACAGCGACGTCGTCGCCTTCGGGCGCAACCTGGCGGTGAGCTATGTTGTGTGGAGCCCCTCGGGCGGCTACCCCACCGACCCGTGGTACCGGGACTTCTTTCGCACCGACCTCGAGGGCGGCTTCAAGTCGTGGCGGGTCACCGATCGCGCGGACCTGGCCAAGGCCCCCTACGACCCGCTTCCCGCCCGCGAGCGCGCGATCGCCCACGCCGACGACTTCGTGGCCCGATGCCGTCGCCATCTCCGCGACCGCGGCAGCGACGCCGTGGTCACGGCCGCCTTCGACGCCGAGCTGGTGGGGCACTGGTGGTACGAGGGGCCGAGTTGGCTGGAGACGGTGCTGCGGCGGCTGCTGGCCGATCCCCAGCTGCGGCCGACCACGCTGGCCGGCCACCTCGAGCGCCACCCCCCGACCACCCGGCTGCGGCTGCCCGAGTCCTCCTGGGGCCGCGGCAAAGGCCACGCCGCGTGGGTCTCGGCGGACACGCGCTGGGTGTGGCACCAGCTCCGCGCCGCCGAGGCCCGCCTCGCCCGGCTGCCGGCCGGCCCGGCCCGCGACGCCGCCTGGCGCCAGCTCACCCTCGCGCAAGCCAGCGACTGGCCGTTTCTGATCAACCGGGACGAATCGCGCCAGTACGCCGAGGAGCGACTGCGGGGCCACCTCGACGGCGTCGCGGCGGCGTGTCGCCACGCCGAGCTCGCCACGCTCACGCGTCGCGACGACCCGCACCGGGCCCATCACGCGCCTCCGCCCCGGCCCGCAGCCACACGCCCGGCATCGCGGTGATCGACGATCGTGGCCCGCCGGGGTCGGCGCCACGGCAGGAATCCGCCCGCCGGACGGCGAATACCGCAGGACGACCGCGCGTGGGCCGCCGCACGCCCGCGCCGGAGGGGACGGGGAAGGCTGGTCATGCTCGCCTGTGGTTGGGAGGCCGCGTTTCAGAACCCGGCCGATTGGTCACGTCTGTACGTGTTGACCATCACATCGCACGTTGAAGGGCCGGTGCGCCGCGCCGGCCCCGCCCCGAGGAGCGCCACGGCATGAGCCGGCGCATCCTCGCCCGCGTCGGGCTCCTCGCGTTGGCCGGCTTGATCGTGTCCGTCGGCCTGGTGGCCAGCTTGGGCGCGCTGGCCCTGGAGGTCGACTGGCAGCTGCCCGAACCGAACGATGTGGGCGAGCCGTCGATGCTGGTGGACCGCGACGGCACGGCGCTGTACCGGTTCG
>CAYQMQ010000092.1:0-8027 GCA_964418395.1 uncultured Actinomycetota bacterium | reverse complement strand
CCCGAGTGGAACGACGAGATCTCCACCGTCGAGATCCTCGACACCGACGACCAAGGATGGGGCACCAAGGTGCGCTATTCGATCGACGCTGGGGTGATCAGCGCCACGGTGGTCCTGGCCTACGCCTACACCGACAACACGATGACGTGGTGGCTGGTGGAAGGCGATAAGGTCCGCAAGAACGATGGGACCTACACCCTCGAGGCCCAGGACGACGGCACCACCCGGGTGATCTACGAGCTCGAGGTGGAACCGGTCATCAAGCTGCCTGGCATGATGAAGCGCCAGGCCGCCCGGCGGATCATCACGCGGGCGCTCAAGAACATGAAGGAAAGCGCCGAGGCCGCCTGACCGTCCGCGCCGGCGCGCACCATCACACCAAGCACGTCTGGATGCGCCCATGCGCGTGTTGTTGTTCACCGGAAAAGGCGGGGTGGGCAAGACCTCCGTCGCTGCCGCGACGGCGGTGCGTGCTGCCCGGCGAGGGACGCGCACGCTGGTCATGTCCACCGATCCGGCGCACTCGCTGTCCGACGCGCTCGACGTGGCGCTGGGCGGCGAGCCCACCGAGGTCGAACCCAACCTCGCGGGCCAGCAGGTCGACGCCCGGGCGCGGCTGGAGACGCACTGGCGCCGTGTCCAACAGTACGTCATCGCGTTGCTCTCCCACGGGGGCGTCGACGAGCTCGAAGCCGAAGAGCTCTCGGTGCTGCCCGGCCTCGAGGAGATCTTCGGCCTGGTGGATGTGCGCGACCACATCGCTGCCGGCGCCCACGATCTGCTGGTGATCGACTGCGCTCCCACGGCGGAGACCCTGCGCCTGCTGAGCTTGCCGCAGGCGTTCGGATGGTACGTGCAGCGCCTGTCACCGCTGGCGCACCGGTGGAACAGCCTCGTGCAGCCGCTGCTGGGCAGCGCGTCTCCGGTGCCAGCGCCGCAGCGGCAGGTGCTTGACGCCATCGAGGAGCTGCACCACACCCTGGAGGGCGTGCGGCAGATCCTCGTGGATCCGCAGCGAACCTCGCTGCGGCTGGTCGTCAACCCCGAGCGAGTGGTCATGGCCGAAGGGCGACGCCTGCTAGGGCACCTCTCCCTGTTCGGCTACCACGTGGACGCCACGATCGTGAACCGGGTGCTGCCTGACGAGGTCGACCACGCTTTCTTCGCCGACGCCAAACAGCGCCAGGCGGAGCTGTTGACCGAGCTCGACGACGGCTTCGCGGGCGTCCCGGCTCTGACCGCCCCCCTGCGCCCGGTGGAGCCGGTGGGCGTCGACGCCCTCGCCGACCTCGCCGACCGTCTGTACGCCGAGCGCGACGAGCGAGCGTTCCTGCACCGCCCCGAGCCGCTGCGGATCGACTCCACGGGGGACGGCTGGTCGCTGCGCGTCTCGTTGCCCTTCGTGGAACGCGACGAGCTCGACGTGCTGCGCCGCGGCGATGAGCTGCTGATCAAGGTGGGGCGTTCCACTCGCTCGCTGTTGTTGCCCGCCGCGCTACGCCGGGGTGAGGTCGCTGGTGCCACGCTGGCCGACGGTGAGCTGACGGTGCGCCTCGTGGCGCCCGACGCTGCCGGCTCAGCCACCTCCCGGCAGTCGGGGCCCGCCCGGTCGGCGGGCTGAGGCCGTCGCACGTCGGCTGAGGTCGTCGCAGGCCGGGAAATCACGACCATCGCGGGCACATGGCTTAGACTGCCGCCTCCCGAGGATCGTGTTGGCTGTGAGCAACGAGCACCACCACCAGCAACCACATCAGGACACGGCGTTCGCCGGTGCCAGCAGCAACGGGCAGGAGTGCGCGTTGTGCCCGATCTGTGTCGTGTTGCAGGCACTGTCGACCAGCCGGCCGGAGGTGACCGAGCATCTCGTTGCCGCCGGCCGCGAGCTCACCCGGGCGCTGATCACGCTGCTGGAGGCCCACGAGGGGCATGGCCAGCGCCATGAGCAGCGGCTGCAGCGCATCCCGGTGGACTGACACTCCGGTCATGGAGAGAGCGAGGGGAAGGAGCAGGCGTGGAAGTCAGCAACACCGCCATCCGTGACCTGGTGCGCCGCCCGATCACCGACGCGCCGGTGACCAGCATCTACCTCAACACCGACGGGGCCCGGTTCCCTCGGCCCGCCGATTACGAGGCCCGCCTCGACGGCCTGCTGCGCGAAGCCCGACGGGATGCCGGCGAGCTCAGCAACGGCGCCGCCGAGGCGGTCGAGGCCGACACGCGCGCCATCCGCCGGTGGGTGCGCGACGAGTTCGAGCGCGGCGACACGCGTGGGTTGGCGTTGTTCGCCTCCGGCGGCGAGGTGTTCGAGCACGTCGCCGTCGCCGAGGGCGTGCGCAACGTCAGCCGGGTCGGTGAACGGCCGTACGTGGTGCCGCTGGAGGCGTTGCTCGGGCGGGTCCACCACATCGCGCTCGTGTTGATCGAGCGCGACCGCGCCCGCATCCTGCGCTACCGCTTGGGCCAGCTCACCGAGTATCGCTCGGTGGAAAGCGAGGTGCACGGGCAGCACGCACAAGGCGGCTGGGCCCAAGCCCGCTTCCGCCGCAACATCGAGCACGACGTGCTCCACCACCTCAAAGACGTCGTCGAGGTGCTGCGGGGCCTGCACGAAGGCGACGAGCCCCTGGACGCCCTCATCATCGCCGGGCCGCCGGCGGAGACGGCCGGTTTCACCAAGCAGCTGCACCCGTACCTGCAAAAGATCGTGCACGGCGGGCCGCGCAGCCTCGCGGTCAACGCGCCGACCGACGAGCTGATGAACGTGTTCCAGGACGTGGAACAGGAGCTGGTCAGCTCTCGCCGCCGTGAGCTGCTGCAGCGCCTGGCCGCGGCGCAGGGCCAGGCCGGCAAGGCCGCCCGGGGGCTGCGACACGTGCTCGAAGCCGTCAACGCCAAACGCGTGGAGACGCTGTTCGTCGTGGAGGGCGCCGGCGAACCCGGCTGGCGGTCGGCCACCGGCGCGCTGGCGCTGCGCGAGGACGAAGCTCGCAGCTATGGCGAACCGGTGACCCGGGTCGACGATCTCATCGACGAGTGCATCGAGGAGGCCGTCCGGGACGGGGCCGGGTTGGAGCTGTTCCGCGAGCCCTCGCGGCTGGACGGCCATCCGATCGCGGCGCTGCTGCGCTTTTAGCCCCGTGACCCGACAGGACGCCTCCCGGCAGGGCCACGGTGAGTGACCGGGCCGTCGGTGTCGACATCGGTGGCACCAAAATCGCCGCCGGGGTCATCGACGGCGACGGGGCGATCCTGCTGCGTCAGCGGCGGCTCACCCCTGTGAACGACGCTGAGGCGCTGATCCGGACGACCGTCGAGGTGATCGCCGACCTCGATGCGCCCGACGCCCCGGTGGGCGTGGGCGTGGCCGGATGGGTGGACCTCGACGGTCGAGTGCGCACGTCGCCGAACCTCCCGGGCCTGGTGGACGAGCCGATCCGGGAGCGGCTCGAGGCCGGGTTGGCTTCGCCGGTCGCGGTGCTCAACGACGCCGACGCCGCCGCCTGGGGGGAGTTCTGCCTGGGCGCCGGCCGGGACGTGGACACGCTGGCGATGTTCATGGTGGGCACCGGGGTGGGAGGCGGCCTGGTGTTGCACGGGCAGCTGGTGCGGGGAGCTCACGGCGCCGCTGGAGAGCTCGGCCACCTGCTGGTCGAGGAGGGCGGCCCGCTGTGCGCCTGCGGCAATCGCGGCTGCTTGGAGGCCCACGCCAGCGGCAACGCGATCGCCCGCAAGGCGCGCGAGCGGAGGGCCGACGGCGCCCTCGCGGCGGGCTCGCCGTTGGCGAGCAAGGAGCTTCGCGGGGAGGATGTCGCTGCAGCCGCAGCCGACGGCGACGCCGACGCGCTGGCCGTGCTGACTGACGCGGGCTTCTGGCTCGGCGTCGGGGTGGCCTCGGCGGTCAACGCGTTCGACCCCGCGGTCGTGGTGATCGGCGGGGGAGCGGCCGGCGCCGGCGGGCTCCTGCTCGAGCCCGCCCGGCGGGCATGCGCCCTGCGGGTCTTGGGCGCACCCACCCGGAAAGCTCCGCCGCTGGTTCCCGGCGAGCTCGGTGATCCAGGGCTGATCGGCGCCGGTCTCATGGCGCGCCGCGACCGGAGCCGATGATTTCGGCCGGGCGCACCAGCGACCGGACCGGGCTCAGCGTTGGCGGCGTCGCTGGCGCAGTGCCACCACGGCCACCATCCCACCGATCAGCACGAGAACAGCGAAGTTCGCCGGCATGCTGGCTGAGCCCAGCAACACCAGCAGCGGGACCAACAGCACGGGCACCGGCCACAGCTGCCGCAAGCGCTCGGTCGCCAACGGCGGGGGCCCGGGCTCGTCACCGTCGCCGCCCCCCGGAGCCGGCTCGGTGGGGGCCGGCCCGCCGCCCTGCGGCTCGTCGCCGCCGACGCGCTCGCGGATCTCATCCATCTGCGCGGCCATCAGCGAGACCGCCTCCTCGCGGCGCGCGGCGGGCACGACGACCTCAGCGGCCTCCGCGCGCTCCACGACCTCGGCGGTCATGCCGTGAGCGCGCAGCGTGGCCGCCACCGCCTCAGCGAGATCCGGCGGGAAGTCGGCGACGGGGGTGGGCTGGTCGATCGTGATGGCGTCCACCTCGCGTGTGAACTGCGGTCAGCGCATGCTTTGGGCTGCAGCCTCTCGGGCTAGACTCTACCCGTGACGCTGCCCGTCGACGGCGGTGCGAAACCGAGCCATCGCCAGCGCGAGGAGGAGGAGCGCTCCCTCACGCCCCTCACGAGCCGGGCGCGTGACACAGTTGACGGGCCGCAGAGGAGAACCCCCGGCAATGCGATCCGATGAGCCCGCCCCGCGCCTCTACCGGGTGTTGCACACCGTGTTGCCGCCGATGATCAACGCGGTGTGGCGCCCGTGGGCGGAAGGGCTCGCCCACATCCCTGCGACCGGACCCGCGATCCTGGCGTCCAACCACCTGTCGTTCCTGGACTCGATCTTCCTGCCCGCCGCGCTGGACCGCCCGGTGTTCTTCTTGGGCAAAAGCGACTATTTCTCCGGATGGCAGCGATTCTTCTTCGAGGGTGTCGGCGTGGTGCCGGTGCACCGCCAGGGTGGCAACGCCGGCGAGGCCAGTCTGAACAAGGGCGCCGAGATCCTCGATGGTGGGCACCTGCTGGGCATCTACCCGGAAGGGACCCGCTCTCCGGACGGCCGCCTCTACCGGGGAAAGACCGGGCCGGTCCGCTTGGCTCTGCGCACGGGCGCGCCGATCCTGCCGGTTGCCATGATCGGCACCGATCGGGTGCTGCCGATCGGGGCGAAGGTGCCGCGCGTGCGCCCGGTCGGCATCCGCGTCGGGGCACCCCTGGACTTCGCCACCCGCTATGCGAACCGGGAAGCCGATCAGTTCGCTTTGCGCATGGCCACCGACGAGCTCGTCTACGAGCTCATGCTGCTGTCGGGGCAGGAGTACGTCGACGAATACGCGGCCAAGGTCAAATCCGGGGAGGTAACCGTCGGCTCCGGCGATCTGGATCTCCTCGGCCAGATCATCGACGCCGAGGACGACCTCGTCTCCGGGACCACGGGCTCGTAGCCAGCCATTCGCTCACCGCCTCAGGCCGCGAGGATGAGCCGGCTTGCGGCATCTGGGTCGGCCGCGGTGGGCGCTGTTGATCCCGTGGACTAGGATCCCATCCCACCCGGCGGCCCACACCACACCCGTGCGACGACACGGCCACGAGGAGCCGAATGGGCGAGCCCATCGATCTGCGCAGCGACACCGTCACGCGCCCGACGACGGCCATGCGGCACGCGATGGCCGAGGCGGAGGTCGGCGACGACGTGTACGGCGAGGACCCCACCGTCCGTGCGCTCGAAGAGGCCGCCGCGGAACGCTTCGACCATCCCGCGGCGCTGCTGTGTCCGTCCGGGGTGATGTGCAACCAGCTGTGGCTGCGGGTCCTGGCCGAGCCGGGAACGGAGGTCATCGTCGAAAGCGACGCCCACCTGGTGAACTACGAAGCCGGGGCGGGCGCGCTGCTCGGCGGCGTGCAGTTCCGCACGCTGCCTGGCGACCGTGGCGTTCTCGACCCCGAGACCGTTGACGGCGCGATCCGGCCCGACGTGTTTCCCCTGACGCGGACCTCGCTCGTCTGCGTCGAGCAGACCCACAACCGTCACGGCGGCGCGGTGACACCGATGTCGACGTTGACGCGGTTGCGAGAGATCAGCGACGAGCGCGGCGTGCCGCTCTACATGGACGGCGCTCGCGTGTTCAACGCGGTGGCGGCGAGCGGCGCCGACCCGGCCGAGTACGGTCGGCTGGTGGACGGGCTCAGCTTCTGTGTGTCCAAGGCGCTGTCCGCCCCGGTCGGCTCGCTGATGGTGGGGCCGGCCGACGCCATCGAGGAGGCACGCCAGTGGCGCCGCCGGTACGGCGGGGCGATGCGCCAAGCCGGGGTCCTTGCTGCCGCGGGGCTCGTGGCGCTCCGCGACATGGTGCACCGCCTGCCGCAGGATCATGCGAACGCGCAGCTGTTGGCCGAGGCCGTCGCCGAGGTGCGGCCCGACGCAGTGGGCACCGTCGAGACGAACATCGTCTGCGTTGAGGGCGTTGACGCGCCCACGCTGGTGGCGGATTTGGCCGAGCGCGGCGTGTGGGCCGGCGCGCTGACCCCCCGAACCCTGCGGCTGGTGACACACCCCGACGTGAGCACCGAGGATTGCCACCAAGCAGCCGATGTGTTGCGCCGCGTGCTCACGTGACGAGCTGTCGGGTGGCAGGCGCTGGTCGGCGCCGGCCCCGCCGCACCGTCGGCGAGGCCCTGCCACACTAGTCGCATGGTGGCCGCCACCGCCCAGTGCGTGATCCGGGCGCCCGCCGAGGTCGTGTTCGCCGTCGCAACCGACCCGGGCCGCATGGCGGACTGGCAAGCGAGCGTGCAGAGCATCCGCCGTCTCGATCACGGGGCCGTAGGCGTAGGGAGCCGGCTGTCGGGGGAACGCTTGATAGCCGGTGTGGCGATGCCCTTCACCAGCGAGGTCACTGCGTGGCAACCCCCTCATCTGTGCGTGTTCGAGGCCAGCGGCCGCGGGGTCGTGCTGCGCGGCGAGCAGCGGGTGACCGCGCTCGGCACCGCCCGAAGCCAGATGACCGCCCGGCTGGAGCTCGACCGTGCTCCCGTGGGGGTGGGGTGGGTCCGCGAGCGGGTGGAGGCTCGGGTCGCACGCGCGCTGCGCACCGAGCTGCAGTCGTTGGCAGCGCTGGTCGAACGGGAGGAGGCGAGCCCGTGACTGGTGACCGCGCCCGAGCCCCGCCGGCCGACCCCTCCCGCCCGCTCAGGTCGACAGCCGACCTCCCGCCACGTACGGTCATGGACAACGTCCGATCTGACCCCGTGCGTCTGCGACGATCCCGACCCGTTCTCGGACCCCTGCCCACGACCCGCCCGGAAGGAGGCCATCCTCGATGGTCGATCTCTCGCCCGAGGGACTCAGCAACGTCGGCCGTGTCTACGCCAACCTGCCGACAGCCGACCTGTACGAACACGCCGTTCGCCGCCACGAGGGCTTGATCGCCCGTGACGGTCCGCTGGCGGTCGAGACGGGTCAGTACACGGGCCGGTCGCCGGACGACAAGTTCATCGTGCGCGAACCGGCAACCGAGCACGAAGTCGGGTGGGGGGCCCACAACCGCCCGATCGAGCCGGAGCGCTTCGACGGGCTCGAGCGCCGGCTCCAGGCGTACCTGCAGGGGCGCGACGTGTACGTGCAGGACTGCGACGTGGGCGCTGACCCTGCCCATCGGTTGACGGTGCGCGTGATCACCGAGAACGCCTGGCACGCGCTCTTCGCCCGCAACCTGTTCATCCCTCGGACAGACCAAGCCAGCCCGGCGGCCGCCCCGGCGCACTACACCGTCATGCACTGCCCGGGCTTCCAGGCGATCCCCGAGATCGACGGCACCCACAGCGAAGTGTTCGTCCTGCTGCACCTCACCGCCAAGAAGGTCCTCATCGGCGGCACGAGCTACGCCGGGGAGATCAAGAAGTCGATCTTCTCGG
>CAYQMQ010000091.1:0-8062 GCA_964418395.1 uncultured Actinomycetota bacterium | reverse complement strand
TCCCCGAAGGCCTTGACCACGTCGCGGACGGAGATGATGGGTGCGGCCCCGTTGCCTTCGGGGGCATCGGGGCCGGCGGCGACGGTCATGCTCGGTCCGATCGGGTGTTGATGGCGTTCGCGGCTGCGCCCTCCGGCCGCAGCCCCGCGGTCACCGCGCGGGCCAGCTCGGTGGCGGCGTCCTGCTCGCCCGGAAAGATCTCCAGGTTCCACGCGGCGGCGAGGTGCGCCTGGTGCAGCGCGCCACCGACCAGGGCCATGGCCGCCCCCTCCAGATGGGCGCCGGCGGCGATGCGCCCCAGCTGCTGTTCCCGGCGCAGGTAGTCCACCAGCGCCTGGATGGTCCACCGCGGGCCTTTGCCGGCCGCGTCGAGCTCGGAGACGTGACGGCGCATCGAGGCGGGGTCGGCCATCATCGCCGCCGTCAGGGGCGTCACTTCCGCGAAGAAGTCGATCGCCAGCGCCACCAGCTCGGCCAGGTTGGTCTCGACGTCGCCGGTGCCGGCCAGCTCCGGGAGCTGGCGCGCCCGTTCCGGGAACGCCGCCAGCCGCTCGCACACGACGCCGGCGATCAGCTGGTCTTTGTTGGCGAAGTGGTTGTAGATCGAGCCTTCCGAACAGCCGGCCGCACGGGCGATGAGCCGCGTGGTTGTCGACAGCACCCCGCGGTCGCGGATGACCTCCTCGGCCGCGGTGAGGATCGCTTCCCTCGTCGGGGTGGCCGCCGCCGCGGGGTTCGACGTGTCTGAGTGAGTGCCCACTCAGAGAGCGTATCCCCGCCTCCCACGCCCCGCAGTCGCCGCGCCGGACTCAGCCGTCGGCGGGGACCACGCCGTGCAGGTGGCAGCTGACCTGTCGACCGCGCACCGGCTGCAGCGCAGGGGCGGGCCCTTCCCCGAACCGCACCAGGACGGCGCCGTCGGCGGGCTCGACCGCTTCCACGGCGGTGAACAGTGGGTGGTGCGCGCCACTGCGGAAGCCCTCGAGCAGCTCGGTCAGGCGTTGAGGGTCGCCGGACGCGAACCGCACCTCGTAGCGGGAAGCCTCGGCGTCGTCCAGCGGGCCGGTGGCCTCGAGCTCGGCCTCGAAGACGTCGGGGGTCACGTCGGCCCACCGCTTCTCGAAGAACTCGATGAGGTCGGGGCCCTCCCAGCCGCAGGGGGCGAAGGCATCGGGACAGCGCGGGTGGAAGCGGCACCCGGCCGGCGGGTGGGTGGCATCGGGGATCTCGCCGGCCGGCAGTCGCCGCTGGCGCTCCCGCCGGCCCGGCTCGGGCAGGGGAATCGCGTCCAGCAGCGCGCGCGTGTAGGGGTGCTGAGGATCGTCGAACAGGGTGGTGGCCGAGCCCCACTCGACGAGGTTGCCCAGATACAGGATCCCGAGGCGGGAGCACATGAACCGGGCGGTGGCCAGGTCGTGGGTGATGAACAGATAGGTCAGCCCGAACTGCTCGCCCAGCTCGAGCATCAGCTCCAGCACCCGCGCGCGCACGCTCATGTCCAGCGCGGCCACGGGCTCGTCGGCCACGACGAAGCTCGGCTCGGTGATCAGCGCCCGGGCGATGACCACCCGCTGCTTCTGTCCGCCCGAGACGTCCTCGGGATAGGTGTCGAGGAACGCCTCGGCGGGCGACAGGCCCACCCGCTCGAGCATCTCCCCGACCCGCTGGCGCGCCTCGGCCCGCGAGTCCACGAGCCCGTGGATCCGCAGTGGGTGGGCCACCCCCTGCCCGATGGTCATCGCCGGGTTCAGCGACGCGTTCGGGTCCTGGAAGATCAGCGCGAGCTCGCGGCGCAGCGGGCGCATCTGCCGCTCGGTCAGCGGCACGAGGTCGCGGCCGCGGTAGTGGATCGACCCCGACGTCGGCTGGGCGAGCTTGAGCAGGCTGCGTCCCACCGTGGTCTTGCCCGACCCGCTCTCGCCGACCAGGCCGACGACCTCGCCGGGGGCGATGTCGAAGCTGACGCCGTCGACGGCGCGCACCACCTCCTGGCCGCGTCCCAGCAGCCCCTGCCGCACGGGAAAGTGGGTGTGCAGGTCGCGGACCTCGAGCAGCGGACCGGTGGCCTCGACGGTCACGACATCGCCTCCGACGACGCGTCGAAAGCGCGCTCGGCGCCCGGGTAGAGGTAGCACGCGGCGTGCTGGCCGGGCGCGGGCTCGGCGTAGGCCGGCACGGCGTCGGTGCAGTGAGCCATGACCTGCGGGCACCTCGGGGCGAACCGACAGCCCGGCGGCGGGTCGACGAGGTCGGGCGGATAGCCCGGGATCGAGTGCAGCTCGGTGGTCGACAGCGAGATCGTGGAGGCCAGCAGCCCCTGGGTGTAGGGGTGCTTGGGGGCCGAGAAAACCTGGTCGACCGGGCCGATCTCGACGATCTTGCCGGCGTACATCACCGCCACCCGGTCGCAGGTCTCGGCGATGATGCCCAGGTTGTGGGTGATCAGCAGCAGCGCGAGGCGCTCGTCGCGGCGCAGCCGTGACAGCAGGTCCAGGATCTGGGCCTCCACGATCACGTCGAGCGAGGTGGTGGGCTCGTCGGCGACGACCAGGGCGGGCCGCAGCACGATGCCCAGCGCGATCATGATCCGCTGGCGCATCCCGCCGGAGAACTCGTGGGGGTAGGCGTCCAGCCGCGTGGGCGGGATGCCCATCTGGCTCAGCACCTCCCGCGCCATGGTCCGTGCCTGCCGCTTGGAGACGTCGCGGCGGTGGGCGCGGATGGCCTCCACGAAGTGGTCGCTGACGCGGACCAGCGGGTTGAGGCGGCTCATGGGCTCTTGGAAGACCAGCGACGCTCGCTCGCCCCGCAGCCGCCGCAACGCCGACGTCGAGGCGCCCACGAGCTCGTCGCCGGCCAGGCGCACGCTGCCGGTCACGTGCCCGCCCGGCGGCATGAGCTGCAGCAGCGCCCGGCCCAGCGAGGACTTGCCGCAGCCGGACTCGCCCACCAGGCCCAGCGCCTCGCCGGCGCGCACCGAGAAGCTGACCCCGTCGACGGCCCACAGCGGCCCGGCCGGCGTGCGATAGCCGGCACGGAGGCCGTCCACGGCGAGGACGGGCTCGTCGGAGCGGGACGGCGGAACGGTGGTCACGGCTGGGCTCGCTCGCTCTCGGCGGCGGTGCTCGGCTCCTGTTGCGCGTCGGCGGGGCCGGTGGGTGTTCCCGTGAGCTTCGTCCCGGCGACCCCTCGGGCGCGCAGCAGCGGGTTCATCACGTCGTTCAGCCCCTCGCCGACGAGGGTGAGCGCGGTGACCAGCACCACGATCGCCACGCCCGGCCACAGCGCCGTCCACCACACGCCGGCGGTGATGTCGACTTGGGCCTGCGAGATGTCGTAGCCCCACTCGGGCGTCGGCGGCTGCACGCCATAGCCCAGGAATCCCAGGGCGGCCAGCGTCAGAATCGCATCGGCGGCGTTGAGCGTGAAGATGACCGGCACGCTGTGCACCACGTTGGAGAACACGTAGCGGGACACGATGCTGGCCGGCCCGGCGCCGAGGGAGCGGGCCGCCTCCACGTACGGCTCCTGCTTGACCGACATCGTGTGGTTGCGCACCACCCGGTAGTACTGGGGGATGTAGACGATGCCGATCGCCGCGATCGCCGCCGTCACGCCGCGCTGCACGTAGCCCTGCAGCATGAACGCGGTCACGATGGCCAACAGCAGCGGCGGGAAGACGTAGATCGCGTCCATGGCGGTGACCAGCAGCCGGTCGCCGCGCCCGCCGCGGTAGCCGCTCAACAGTCCCAGGGGGACGCCGACCGCCGTGGCCAACAGCGTCGACAGCACCACCACCACGAGCGCGAGCCGAGCCCCTCCGACCACCCGGGCCAGGACGTCGAACCGGTCGCGGGTGGTCCCCATCGGGTGCTCGGCGGAGGGCTCGGCCAGCCGGGGCAGCTGCTCGCTGGTGGTGTCGCCGGCCACCTCGCGGTACTGGGTGGCCTCGTAAGGGGTGAGCGCCGGGCCCACGACGGCGGTGAGCACGATCAGCGCCGTCACGGCCGCGCCGACGAGGATCAGCGCCCGCGAGGTGCGGCTCGCCTGGCGGAAGGGGCGAGCCGCGTGGGCGAGGCGGCGGCGCAGCGCGGCCAGCATCAGTACCGGATCCTCGGATCGATCAGCGCGCTGGCCAGATCGATGAGCAGCGACACGACCACGACCACCAGCGTGTAGACCACCACGATGCCCTGCACCCCCACGTAGTCGCGGCTGCCGAGGAAGTCCAACAGCGCGGTGCCCATGCCCGGCCAGCTGAAGACCCGCTCGGTCAACAGCGACCCGCCGACCAGCAGGGCGAACTGCAGCCCGGCGATGGTCACCACCGGCACCAGCGCGTTCTTGAAGGCGTGGCGGAACAGCACCGCGCGCTCACCGACCCCGCGGGCGTGGGCGGCCTCGACGTAGTCGGCCCGCAGCGTCTGCAGCATGTTGACGCGCACGAACCGCACGAACACGCCGCCGAACACCAGCCCGAGCGTGACCCCCGGCAGGACGAGGTGGTGCAGCGAGGCGGCCAGCGCCGCGCCATCCCAGGTGAGCACCGAGTCCAGCACGTACAGCCCCGTGATCTCCTCGGGCGCGTCGAACCCGGTGATGCGCCCGCCGGTGGGAAACCAGTCCAGGCGCACGCTGAAGTACAGCTGTGCCAGCAGGCCCAGCCAGAAGATCGGCGCCGCGAAGATCACGATGCCGAACAATCGGCCGCCGAGATCGAACGGCGTGTCGCGCAGCCGGCCGGCCACCGCGCCCACGCCGACGCCGACCACCAGCGCCACCGCCATCGCGAAGGCCGTCAGCTCGAAGGTGGCCGGCAGCGTGTCGGCCACGACCTCGGCGCTGGTGCGCCGGTCGGTGAACGGGTCGCCGAGATCGCCGGTGGCCACCCCGGCCAGGTAGCGCCCGTACTGCACGAGCAGCGGGTCGGTGTAGCCCAGCTGCTCGCTGCGCTCGGCGATCTCGTCGGCCGGAAGCCGATCGCCGAGCGTGGCCTGCACCGGGTCGCCGGGGATCACCCGCAGCAGGAAGAAGACGACCGTCAGCAGGATCACCAGCATCGGCAGGGTGAGCGCGACGCGGGCGATCAGATAGCGGCGCAGGGGCGCGACACCTCCTTTGCAGTCCCCGGGGCCGTCCGCTGCACGAGCCCGCCCGGCCGCCCCCGGCGCGGCGGCCGGGGGCGACAGCGGGCAACGCCTGACGTCACTCGCCCGGCTCGATCAGCCAGTAGCGGAAGATCTGCACCGGGTCCATCGTCTCCTCGAGCCCGGTGACGCCCTCCTGGGCAAAGACCACCGAATCCTGCTCGTACAGCGGGATGAGGGGGGCGTCGTCGGCCGCCTTGCGCTGGATGTCCTCGAAGATGTCCTCGCGCTCTGACGCGGCCGGGTCGTCGACCTGTTGCTCCTCGGCGATGAGCTGATCCATCTCCTCGTCTTGGTACATCCCGAGGAAGCCCTCGCTGTGGTAGAAGGGCTCGATGTAGTCGTCGGCGTCGAAGTAGTCCGGATACCAGCCCAGCAAGAACGCCGGGTACTGGCCGTCCTCGCCGGGCCAGGCCTGCTCGGTGAACTGGGCCCACTCGCTGCTGTTGAGCTCGACGTTGAACATGTCGGTCTCCTCCAGCGAGCGCTGCAGCACCTGGGCGAAGGACGGCTCGGTGGGGCCGTAGTGGTCGCCGGTTTCGTGCCACAGCTCAAGATCGACGGGCTCGTCGATGAAGTCCGACGGCTGCTGGTCCTCGTACTCCTGGAAGAACGGGCGGTATTCGTCGAAGCCGCTGGCGATCATCGAGTACAGCGGCTTGCCGTTGCCGTTGAAGACATCCTCCACGATCCGCTCGCGGTCGACGGCGGCGGCGATCGCCCGGCGCACGTCCGGGTCGTCGAGCGGCTCGATGGTGGTGTTGAGCACCAGGTAGCGGATCGTGGCGCCCTCGCCCACCACGGTCTGGATCCCGTCGGCGTCGGCCAGGTCGGCGCGCTCGTCCGGGGACACGTCGCGGTAGGCCACGTCGACCTCGCCGCTCTCCAAGGCCAGCTTGAGCTGGCTGGAGGTGTCGTAGAACTGCACCAGGACCCGCTCGTTGCGCGGCGACTCGCCCCAGTAGTCGTCGTAGGCCTCGAGCGTGAGCGACTCGCCCTCGCGGAAGTCGGTGATCTCGTACGGGCCGGTGCCCACGAAGTCCTCCTGGACGAAGTCGTCGGCCTCGCCCTCCGCGCCGTCCCCGAGCGGGCCGTCCGGCGCGGGGTAGGTCCCGTCGTCGGGCACGATCGTGGCCACCGTGTAGGCCAGCCGGGACAGGAACGTGACGTTGGGCTCGGAGAGCGTGATCTCGACGGTGCGCTCGTCGGGCGCCTCGATCTCCTCGATGCCGCCGATCAGGAAGGCCGCCCCCTGGGGGTGGTCCATGTTGAGGGCGCGCTCGAGGGAGAACACGACGTCTCCGCTGTCCATCTCCTCGCCGTTGTGGAACGTCACCCCCTCGCGGAGCGTGAACGTGTAGGTCAACCCGTCCTCGCTGATCTCGACGTCCTCGGCGAGCTGCGGGCTGACCTCGACCTCGCCGGGCTCGAAGCCGACGAGACGCTCGCCGGCGTTGAACAGGATGTTGGACGAGTAGTAGTCGTAGATCTTGGCGGGGTCCAGGGAGACGACCTCGTCGGTGGTGCCCACGATCAGATCGCCGCCGCCTTCGCCGGTGGACTCCCCGGCGTCGTCGGTCTCCTGCTCCTCCGCGCCCTGCTGGGCCTCCCCCTCCTCGTCGCCGTCGGTCCCGGTGTCGCAAGCGGCGGCCAGGACGAGCACGGCCACGATCGCGAACAACAGCTTGAGCGTACGGGGCTTGTCCATGCGACTCCTCCTCCAAGGCGACGACGGACAGCCGCCGTCACGAATCCCCCACGCCCGGTGCCGGTGCGCGGGCCCTCCTACAGCGAACCGATTATGGCGGTCGTAGGTCGTCGGCGTCGAGAGGGAGTGCGAATTGCGTGCTTCATGGTGGGCGCTACTGGAGTCGAACCAGTGACCTCCGGCTTGTAAGGCCGGCGCTCTGACCAACTGAGCTAAGCGCCCGAACGCGCCGCACCGCGGCTGCCCGGGCCCGCGCGACGGTGGGGCCCGACCGTGGCAGGCGGTCGGCGAGGATACCGCACCCGTGGCCACCCGGATCACCGCCTGCGCGACAGGCCAAGGGCTCACCGCCTGCGCTGTGGCCTGGCCGACCTAGCATCCACCGTGGCCCGCCGGCGCGGGCCAGCGATCACAGGAGCAGCCCATGAGCGAGACGCCCGAGCCCGAACACCCCGAGGACTCCTCCGATGAGCCCCAGCGGCGCAAGGTCCGGCTGAACGTCGACGACGACCTCAAGCACGGCCAGTACGCCAACTTCCTGATCGTCAGCCACTCGCCGCACGAGTTCACGCTGGACTTCTGCCAGCTGTTGCCCAACGACGACTCCGGCCAGGTCCGCGCCGACGTCGTGAGCCGGATCAAGATCCCCCCGACGGTGGTGGGCAAGGTCATCCGCGCCCTGAACACCAACCTCAACAACTACGAGGACAAGTACGGCAACGTGAAGGAAATCGGCTGACCACCCGGGGTCCGTGGCGGATCGATCCGCTCGTGGTGGACACCCCGCAGGCGCTGGTGGCGGGGACCGCCAAGGCCCTGGCCGCGTTGGCCGACGACGGGGTCCCCCGGCTGCGGTGGTATCGCTCGACGGAGACCGCGGTGGTGCGCGGCCGGGCCCAGCGCCGCCACCCGCTGCCCGCCTCGGCCGTCCCCGTGCTCGATCGCCCCACCGGGGGCGGGGCTGTGCTGCTGGACCCGCATCTGCTGTCGTGCGACGTGCTCGTGCCCGCCGACCATCCCTTGGCGCGCGGCGATCCGATGGCGGTCTTCGACCGCGTGGGCGCTGCCTGGCGCGACGCGCTGTCCGGCCTGGGCGTAGAGGGGCTCGCGCTGCACCCCACGGCGCTCGCGGCCACGCGACGCGGCGACGACCGCGCCCGGCTGCTGGCCGACGTGTGCTTCGCCACCCGCGGGCGGGGCGAGGTGC
>CAYQMQ010000090.1:0-8123 GCA_964418395.1 uncultured Actinomycetota bacterium | reverse complement strand
AGGGCCTCAGCCATGGACCCGCAGCGAAGACGCAGGTGGCGCACACCGCGGGTCCTGCGCCAGACGAAGCCAAGGGAACCGTCGCATTCGCCGGTTCACCAGCGCCACCAGCCCGCCCAGCCGAAGGGAACCGTCTCATTCGCCGGTTTGCCAGCGCCGCCAAGCTGCCCCGCCGAAGTAAGCCGTCTCATCCGCCGGTTTGCTCTCGCCGTTCGCGAACCCCCACACCCAAATGGTTGCAACTCACGCTCGGGAAGAGCTCACCCCGGCGTCGAGTCGGCGCCGGCAGGCGGGGCTATCCGTCCGAGGCCACCGCGGGCGGCTCGGTCGCGTAGCGCCGGGCCAGCAGGCCGGCTAGCTCGGCCAGTCCCGCGGCGATCGGCGAGTCCGGGGCCTGGTCCAGCGGGCTGACCCCCGCTTGGTCCGCGTGGCGCACCTGGGCGTCCTCGGGCAGCCGGACCAACACCTCCAGCGCCTGCTCGGCGGCGAACGCGTCGAGCTGGGCCCGCGAGTCATCGGTGACGCGGTTGGCCACGAGGCCGACGTGGCCGATGCCGAGCTCGGCGGCGAGCCTGCGGGTGCGGGCGGCGGTCATCAGCGACTTGGCGGTCGGCTCGGCGACGATGCACAGCATGTCCACGTAGGCCAGCGTCCCGCCGGCCCACGAGAGGTGCTCCAGGCCGGCCTCCATGTCGGCGACGACCGCCAAGTCGGGCGCCTCCGCCTCCGCGCGGCCGATCACGTCACGGACCGTGACGTGGGAGCTGCCCGTTCACCCGGAGCCGGCGCGCTCCGCCTGGGCGGCCAGCAACACGGTGACGGCGTCGGGTCCGCGCTGCCCGTAGGCCTCGATGAGGTCGACGATCGGCATGCCGTCCGGCGGCAAGCAGCGTTGCTCGTCGGATTGCTCCAACAGCGGCCGGACGGCGCCCGCCACGGGCTCGCTGAGCCCCACACCCATCGCGAGGTTGGGATCCGAATCGCAGTCGATGGCCAGCACCGGCCGGCCCTGTCGGCCCAGACAGCGCGCAAGCCCCGCGGCGACCGTCGTCTTGCCTACTCCGCCTTTGCCTGACACCCCGATGCGCATGGCCGCGGAGTCTACATCGGCGCGCCGGTGAGAACGAGCGGATCCGCGGCGTCCCACGCCGCTGGGGCGTCGAGCGGTGTATCGCCTCGGACAGTGGGTAGGAAGACGGCTGCACGGCGCGAGAAGTGCACGCGCGACGGAGCAGGAGGGACACCATGACAAACGGCGCCGACATCACCGGCACCCGCGACGAGCACTACAACCTGGTCAGCACCCTGTACTTCACGCTGCAGGCCGGCGAGAAGTACGACCAATACATCAAGGACGCCGAGCAGGCCAACGACTCCGAGCTCGCGCAGTTCTTCCGGGACTGCCAGAAAGAGGACACCCAGCGGGCCGAGCGCGCCAAGAGCCTGCTGCACAAGCGGTTGAGCTGACCCTGGTGGGCCGTCGGGGTCGGCCTTGGGTGGGCCGCCGGGGTTGGCCTTGCCGGCGGCGTCCACGACCGTTGCCTCGCGTGGCAGCGATCTCTACCCGCCGATGGCCCACCCTGCCGGTCCCGGTGGTGACACGCGCCCGCTGATCGCGGTCGACCCGAACCCGGCCAGCGGCAGCCTGTCCGGGCGCGACGCGATTATTCTGCGTGCGCATGACGAAGGTCTATCTGTCACCGCCGGACGTTGGCTCCCGCGAGCGGGAGCTGTTGCTGGAGGCGTTCGACTCGGGCTGGCTCGCCCCGCTCGGTCCGCAGGTCGACGCGTTCGAAGCCGAGCTTGCCGCCTACGTCGGTGTGGGCCACGGGGCGGCGTTGTCCAGCGGCACGGCCGCGTTGCATCTGGCGCTGCGGCTGGTCGGAGTGGCCGAGGGCGACGAGGTGGTGACCTCGACGCTGTCGTTCGCGGCCACCGCCAACGCGGTGTGCTATCGGGGCGCCCGGCCGGTGTTCGTCGACGTCGACCCGGCCACGTGGCAGCTGGACCCGGCGGCGGTCGCGGACGCGCTGCAGCAGCGCGCGAAGCAGGGCCGGCTGCCGGCGGCGGTGATCACCGTGGACCTGTACGGCCAGTGCGCCGACGCCGACGCGATCGCTGAGGTGTGTGCCGCCCACGGCGTGCCGGTGATCGAAGACGCCGCCGAGGCACTCGGCGCCACCTACAAAGATCGCCGTGCCGGCGCCCTCGGGCGGGTGGCCTGTTTGAGCTTCAACGGCAACAAGATCATCACCACCACCGGCGGTGGGATGCTGGTGTCCGACGACGGCGCGCTTGTCGACCGCGCCCGGTTCCTGGCCAGCCAAGCGCGCGAGCCCGCCGCCCACTACGAGCACTCGACGGTGGGCTATAACTACCGGCTGTCGAACCTGTTGGCCGCGGTCGGCCGGGCCCAGCTGGGTTCGCTGGCCGACAAAGTCGCCACGCGCCAAGCGATCAACGCCCGCTACCGCGAGGGGCTCGGCGACCTGCCCGGCGTCGGCTTCATGCCACAGGCGCCCTACGGCACGCCCACCTGGTGGCTGACGTGTGTGACGGTTGATGCCGACGCGTTCGGGTCGGGCCCCGAGCAAATCCGCCGTGCCCTGGCCGCCGCCGACATCGAGGCACGGCCGGTGTGGAAGCCGCTGCACCTGCAACCCGCCTTTGCGCAGTCCCCGACCGTGGGTGGCGAGGTCGCGGCCGGATTGTTCGCGCGGGGGCTGTGCCTGCCCAGCGGATCGACCCTGACCGCCGCCGACCAGGACCGCGTGATCGACATCGTTCGTGACCAGGCGCGATGACGGCTGCGATGCCCCCGCGTGCGCTCGGCGCGCCAACCCCTAGACTGTGGCTATCGGATGGCGTCAGCGCTGTCCGGAACACGCGCGGCACCTTCTCGCGAACCACTCCAGCGGTGGGTGCTGGCGCCGGATGTGACAGCGGGTCTGTCCAGCTTCATCTTCGGGCGTGTTCACCCCTGCACGCGGTTCGCGCGCTGCGACGACGCAGCCTCGACCGGGTGCACGCGCCCGCGATCGCGTCGCGCGACCTTTGACCGCCCGGCACGAAACGCTGGGCAGGAGCCCGCACTTTGACTTCCACGTTCGCTGAGCTCGGCGTGTCCGACCGGCTCACCACCATCCTGACCAACCGGGGCATCACCGCCCCGTTTCCCATCCAGGCGGCCACGATCGCCGACGCCATGGCGGGCCGCGACGTCTGCGGGCGAGCGCCCACGGGGGCGGGCAAGACGCTGGCCTTCGGGCTGCCGCTGGTCGCCGGCGTCGGCCAGGGCAAGCCGCACCGGCCGCGCGCGCTGGTGCTGGTGCCCACCCGCGAGCTCGCCGCCCAGGTCGCTGACGAGCTGCGCCCGCTGACCGACGAGGTCGGGCGGACCGTGGCGACGTTCTACGGCGGGACCTCGCTGTCGGCCGACCACCGCCGTCTGCGTCGCGGCGTCGACGTCGCCATCGCCTGCCCCGGCCGGCTGGCCGATCTGGTGCGCCGCGGCCACGCGGATTTGTCCGACGTGGACTTCGTGGTGGTCGACGAAGCCGACCGGATGGCCGACATGGGCTTCCTGCCCGAGGTGCAGCGGCTGTTGGACCAAACATCGCCACAGCGCCAAACGCTGTTGTTCTCGGCCACGCTCGACGGTGACGTGGACGTGGTCATCCGCCGCTACCAGCACAACCCCGCCCGCCACGAGCTGGCCGCCACGGTCGAGTCCAGCGGCGACGTCCGCCACTTCTTTTGGCACACCCAGCCGACCGACCGCGTCGACCACATCCGCGAGGTGCTGCAGAAGGTGGACTCGGCGATCGTCTTCACCCGCACCAAGCACGCCGCCGACCGGGTGGCCAAACAGCTCAACCGGCAGGGGGTGCGGTCGGCGGCGATCCACGGCAACCGCTCGCAGAACCAGCGTGAGCGGGCGCTGGCGGATCTGTCCCACGGCCGGGTGTCCGCGCTGGTGGCCACCGACGTGGCCGCCCGCGGCATCCACGTGGACAACGTGGGCGTCGTGGTGCACTACGACCCGCCGGAGACCGGCAAGGACTACACCCACCGGTCCGGGCGCACCGGCCGCGCCGGCGCCGACGGGCTCGTGGTGACGTTCGTCGCTCCCGACAAGGTCGGCGACGTCAAGAGCCTGCAGCGCGCGCTGGCGTTCCACCCCAAGATCGACCCCGTGGCCGTGGACGAGCTCACCGGCAGCGGCGGCGCCCGCCCCGGCGACGCCCCGGCTCAGGCGCCCGGTCAGGGCGGCCCGGGACGCAACGGCCCGTCGGGCGGCTCGCCCCAGGGGCGGTCAGGCAACGGGTCCGGTAAGGGCCGCTCTGGCAAGGGGTCCGGCAACGGCTCCGGCAAGGGTGGGCCTTCCAACGGCTCTGGCAAAAGCCGCTCCGGCAACGGGTCCGCCAGGAGCCGGCCGGCAGCGGCAGGGCACCAGCGCGCCCGGTAGCCTGCGCGGCGCTCGTGCGCCGTCCGGAGGTGCCATGGCCCGCGTGTTGCTCACCCAGCCGGTCTACGCCGACGCGCCCGACGAGCTGCGGGCGCAGGGCCACGACGTGGTCGAGCGCGACGGGCCGCCGCTGACGGCCGACGCGCTGGCCGAGGCCGCCGGCGGCGTCGACGCGCTGGTCACCCAGCTGACCGACGTGGTCGGCGAGCCCGTCTTCTCGGCCAACCCGCAGCTGCGGGTGGTGGCCAACGTCGCCGCCGGTGTCGACAACATCGACCTGGCCGCCGCGGCTGAGCACGGCGTGACCGTCACCAACACCGCCGAGGCGCTCACCGCCGCCACCGCCGACCTGACGATGGCGCTGCTGCTGGCGGTCGCGCGCCGCGTGCCCGAAGGCGACCGCCAGATCCGCGAGGGCCGCTTCACCGGCTGGACGCTGCTGCAAGAGCCGATGGGCATCGACGTGACCGGCGCGCGGCTGGGCATCATCGGCTTCGGCAAGATCGGCCAGGCGGTGGCCCGCCGCGCCCAGCACGGGTTCGGCATGTCGGTGGCCACCGTGCCCCGGCCCGGCCGCGACCCCTCCGCCGACAGCGGGCTGACCGTGGAGGTGCTCGAGCACGCCGACCTGTTGGCCCGCAGCGACATCGTCAGCCTGCACTGCCCGCTGACCGCCGAGACGCGCCATCTCATCGACGCCGGCGCCCTGCACCGGATGTCACCACAGGCGTTGCTGATCAACACCGGCCGCGGCCCGCTGGTCGACGAGCGGGCGCTGGCCGAAGCGCTGCGCGACAGGGTCATCGCCGGCGCCGGGCTCGACGTCTACGAGCACGAACCCGACGTCGACCCGTTGCTGGTGGACCAGCACGAGCGGGTGGTGCTGTTGCCCCACGTCGGCAGCGCCACCGAGCGCACCCGGCGGGAGATGTGCGCGGTGGCCGCCCGTAACGTCGGCGACGTGCTGGCCGGGCGCACGCCGCCGGACGCGGTGCCGACCGGCTGATCTGGTCGGCGGCGCCGCTGTTAGGCTCGCCCACGATGCGTTGTCGGGCCGTCGGCCTCATGAGCCGCCGGCGGCGCGTGTGAGCGCCCGCCGCCGGCCGCAGCCCCACGGGAGCCCCGCCGATGCCGAGCTGGATCGCCCGCCTGCTGCTCGTGGCGGGCCTGGCCGTGATCGCCGCGGCGTGCGGCGCCGCCGCCGGCGACGATGACGGCGCGTTCGAGGCCGACCCCTCCTGCTTCGGGGTGCAGCCGATCGGCGGCGACCTCAGCGGCATCCGCTGCGGGTATGTGACCGTCCCGGTGGATCACGCCGACCCCGACGGGCCCACCCTCCGCCTGGCGGTGGCCGTGCTGCCAGCCACCGACCCCGACGCCGCCGACGAGCCGGTCGTCGTGCTCGAGGGTGGACCGGGCGGCCACCTCGTGGAGCCGGCGCTGACGCTGCCGCCTCACCGCCAGCAGCTGCAGATCGGGCCCGAGACCGTGCTGGTCGACCAGCGCGGGGTCGGGTTGAGCGAGCCCGCGTTGGACTGCCCCGGCTACGACGAGGCGACCCAGTCGGCCGCCACCCACCCGGAGGCGGTCTCGGACGGCGTCGAGGCGCTCGTCGACTGTCGCGACAAGCTGGCGGAGCAGGGCATCGACCCGCAGGCGTTCCACAGCAGGGCGATCGCCGCCGACATCGACCTGGTCCGCGACGCGCTCGGCTACGAGCAGTGGCACGTGCGCGGCGGCTCGTACGGCGCCGAGGTGGCCTTGCGCGTCGCCGACGCCCACCCCGACCGGGTCGCCTCCCTGCTGCTGTCCTCGCCGGTGGACCCGACCGTCAACTGGGTGGCGCAGGCCCCGGCCACCCTCGACCGGGCGCTGAACGACCTCGCCCGGGCCTGTGATGCCCACGACGGCTGCGCCGCCCGCTTCGGCGACCTGCGCGACCGCATCGAAGAGGCGGTGGACCCCCTGGCCGACGAGCCCGCGGACGTGTCGGTGCGCCGCCTCGACGGCAGCAGCGACACGGTGACCTATCCGGCGGCGGCCGCCGCCGGCCACTTGCGGTGGCTGCTGTACCTGCCGCCGGCCATGGGCAGCGACCGGCTGCCGGCGCTGATCGACGCCGCCGCCGAGGGCGACTACACGCCGCTTGCCACCCTCGGCCAGCGTCTCGAACAGCAGGTGGTCGGGCTCATCAGCCACGGGCTGCACCACGCCGTGCGCTGCACCGGCCAGGCCGCTGAGCTGACCGCCGCCGACCTGCGCGCCGCCGCCGAGGCCGCCCGCCCCCAGCTGGTCGCCGAGTATCTGCTGCCCGCCGAGACGGCGCTGCTCGAGGTCTGCGACGCGTGGGATCTCGAGCCGATCGAGCCCGTCGCGCCCCCGTCGGGCGACGACCCTGATGCCCCCGTGGACTCCGCCTCCGCCGAAACCGAGGGGTCGGGCACGGCCTACGAGCCGATCGGCCCCGACGTGCCGATCGCCCCCGAGGTGCCGGCGCTGGTGGTCACCGGCCAGTTCGACCCGGTGACCGCGCCCGCCTACGGCCGGCGCATCGCCGACCGCATGGCCGACAGCGTGCTGGTGGAGGTGCCCGACGTCGGCCACGGCGCCCTCGAGCACCTCGACGAGTGCGGCCAGCGCATCGCGTCGGCGTTCATCGCCGACCCACTCGCCGGCGCCGAGCTCGACACCAGCTGTGCCACCGACCGTGCCTACGACCCCGCCCTGGAGCTCAAGCCCCTCCTCGGCGGCGGCTGACCCCCACCGGACCCTGCAGGAGCGCGCTGTGCTGGAGCTGGATTCGCTGTCGCGACGCTACGGCGACGTGGTCGCCCTGGACGGCTTGTCGTTCACCGTCAAGCCCGGCCAGCTGTTCGGGTTCGTCGGCGCGAACGGCGCCGGCAAGACGACCGCCATGCGCATCGTGGTCGGCCTCGAGCGCGCCGACGGCGGCGAGGTGCGGTGGCAGGGCGCCCCGGTGGACCGCGACGCGCGTCGACGGTTCGGCTACCTGCCCGAGGAACGCGGGCTGTACCCGAACATGGAGGCGCGGTGGCAGCTGACCTACCTCGCGCGGCTGCGCGGCGTCTCCCGCGCTGAGGCCAGCCGCGCCGCCACCGCCTGGCTCGAGCGCCTCGGCCTCGGCGAGCGGGCCGACGACCCCGTCGACCACCTCTCGCTGGGCAACCAACAGCGCGTGCAGCTGGCCGCCGCCATGGTCCACGACCCCGAGCTGCTGTTGTTGGACGAGCCCTTCTCCGGGCTGGACCCGATCGGGGTGGACGCGCTCAGCGAGATGCTGGTCGAGGTCGCCAGCCGCGGGGTCGGGGTGGTGTTCTCCAGCCACCAGCTCGAGCTCGTCGAGCGCCTGTGCGACGCCGTCGCGATCATCGACGACGGCCGGCTGGTCGCGGGCGGCCCCGTCGACGCGCTGCGCCGGGAGGGTCACCGCGAGCGGTGGCGCATCGAGGTGGACGGCGCCGACAGCGACTGGGCCCGCCGCCTGACCGGCGTGCACGTCCACCACGCCACGTCCGACCACGCCGGCGGCACCGGCACCGGCGGCGTCGTCGTCGAGCTCGACGACGGCGTCGACGCCCAACGGGTGCTGGACGCCGCCCGCGCCGCCGGCGACGTCACGTGCTTCATGCGGGTG
>CAYQMQ010000089.1:0-8336 GCA_964418395.1 uncultured Actinomycetota bacterium | reverse complement strand
CGGCCCGATATGCCGACGTGCTGCTGCCGGCGGCCGCGCCGCAGGAGCGGGTGGGATCGTTCACCACCTGGGAGGGGCGCCGCCAGCCGTTCCCGCAGGCGGTGCCGCCTCAGCGGCTCGAGCAGGAGGACTGGGACATCGCCCGGCAGCTGGCTCGGCGGCTCGGCGTCGACTTCGGGTGGGAGACGGCCATGGACGTGCGCGCCGAGGCCGCCCGCCTGATGGACCGCGACGCCCGTCCGCGCGACACGGTCGCGGCGCTGGCGCCGCCGGCGGTGCCGCTGGGCGAGCCGGTGGTCGCGCCGCCCGGCGAGGGCGAGCTCGACGCGGTCACCGTCGACCTGTTGCTCAGCCACCGGTCCACGCTGCTGGCCGGCGCGGACGAGCTGCTGGCGACCGCCCCGACACCGGCGGCCACCGTCGCGGCCAGCGACGCTGACCGGCTCGGTCTCGTCGACGGCCAAGCGGTCACCGTCAGCGGCCCCGGCGGTTCGCTGACGCTGCCGCTGGCGGTCAGCGACCGCGTCGCGGCCGGCTCGGTGGTGCTGCCCGGCAACGCCACCGACGCGCCCGTGGGCACCCTCGCCGATCCCGACGATCCGACCGCGCGCCTGCGGGTCCGGGTGTCGGCCGGAGAGCCCGCCGACCTCGAGGAGCCCGCGTAATGGGTTGGGACGGTGGGAAGGTCCCGGGTTGGGACGGTGGGATGAACCAGGACGGTGAGGGTTGATGGACACGGGGGACGTCGTGGCGACGGCGGTGGTGGCCCTTTTGGCCTTCGGGCTGTGGCTGACCACGACCGCGCTGCTGATCTGGGGCGAGCGCCGGGTGGTCGCCAAGATGCAGACGCGGGTGGGGCCCAACCGGCTCGGCCCGCTCGGGGTGCTGCAGACGCTGGCCGACGGCATCAAGATGTTCTTCAAAGAGGACATCACCCCGCGCCACGCCGACAAGCCGACCTACTTCGCCGCTCCCGCCATCAGCGTGCTCAGCGCGCTGCTGATGTTCGCCGTGATCCCCTTCGGCGGCACCGTCGAGATCGCCGGCCGCGAGATCACCCTGCAGGTGTGGGACCCCGAGATCGGGCTGCTGTGGGTCTTCGCGATGAGCTCGATCGGGGTGTACGGCATCGTGCTCGCCGGCTGGTCGTCCGGCTCGAAGTACCCGCTGCTGGGCGGGGTGCGGTCCAGCGCCCAGATGATCTCCTACGAGCTGGGCATGGGGCTGTCGTTCGCCGCGGTGTTCGTCTACGTGGGCTCGCTGCAGGTGTCCGACATCGTCGCCGCCCAGCAGGGGACGCTGGCCACGCTCGGCCCGCTGACCATCCCCGCGTGGAACATCATCCCGATGCTGCCGGCGTTCGCGATCTTCTTCGTCACCGCCATCGCCGAGACCCAGCGGCCCCCCTTCGACCTGCCCGAAGGCGAGGGCGAGCTCGTCGGCGGCTTCAACACCGAGTACACCGGCGCGAAGTTCGCCATGATCATGCTCGGCGAGTTCATGAACGTGGTCACGTTCTCGGCGGTGATGGTCACCCTGTTCTTCGGCGGGCCGCAGGGTCCACTGTTCGGCCCCGACTGGCTGCAGGCGGTGCTGCCGAGCTTCTACTTCCTGGCCAAGCTCGCCGGCTTCCTGTTCGTGTTCGTGTGGCTGCGCGGCACGCTGCCGCGCTTTCGCTACGACCGCCTGATGGACCTCGGTTGGAAGGTGCTGTTGCCGTTCGGGCTGGTGTGGGTCATGGCCTCGGGGGTGATCGTGGTCGTGCAGGACACCGTCGAGCAAGCCATCCTGTTCCGGCTCGCCGCCGTGGCGGTGGGCGCGGCCGTGGTGCTGTTGGTCGTCGTGCCGGCGGTGGCCCGCGCCCTGGGCCGTGGCGAGGAGTCCGGCGAGCCCCCCTCCGACGTCGAGGCCGGCGACGCCCCCGACCGCGACCGCACGCAGGCCTGAGGAGCTTTTCCGTGTTCAACGCGCTGCGACAGGGCTTCGGGCTGACGTTCCGGGCGATGTTCCGGCCGTCGGTCACCACCGAGTATCCCGAGGTCAAACGGGACGTGGCCCCGCGCTTCCACGGCCGTCACGTGCTCAACCGGTGGCCGGACGGGCTGGAGAAGTGCGTGGGCTGCGAGCTGTGCGCCTGGGCCTGCCCGGCCGACGCGATCTACGTGCGCGGCGCCGACAACACGCCCGAGGCCCGCTACTCGCCCGGGGAGCGCTACGGCGCCGACTACCAGATCAACTATCTGCGCTGCATCTTCTGCGGGCTGTGCATCGAGGCGTGCCCCACCCGCGCGCTGACCATGACCCACGAGTACGAGCTGTCCGCCGACGCGCGCGAGGACTTCATCTTCACCAAAGAGCAGCTGCTGGCGCCGCTGCCCGAGGATGCCACCCCGCCGCCGCACACCGACGCGGAGGTCCGCGCCCGGGGGATGACCTACTACGAGGGCCACGCGGCCCAGGACCCGCTGCGGCACTGGCACACCGAGCCGGCCGCCCCCGAAGAGCACGGCGATCCGGTGACCACCGACGTGCTCGGCGGCACCACCGAGCCGCCCCACCCCGAGTCGCCCGATGAGGGGGACGCGCGATGAGCCCGGTGGTGGCCCAGCTCACCGCCGACGCCGAGACCGCGGGCGGGGCCGGCGAGTTCTGGGTGTTCGTGATCGTCGGCGCGATCGCGCTCGGCTCGGCGATCGCGATGGTGGCGCTGCGCAACGCGGTGCACGCCGCGCTGATGCTGGTGCTCAACTTCCTGGCGATCGCGGTGCTGTACGCGCTCATGGAGGCGCAGTTCCTGGCGGTCATCCAGCTGATCGTCTACGCCGGGGCGATCATGGTGCTGTTCCTGTTCGTGCTGATGCTGCTCGGCGTGGCCCGCGACGAGCCGTTCGGCACCGGCGGCGGCGCGCCCACGGCCGCGTCGGTCGCGCTCGGCGTGGTGCTGTTCGTGGCGCTGTTCGCCGCGGTGGCGATGCCGTTCATCGGCGAGCAGTCGGTGTGCGGGTCGGCGGCCGCGATCTCCGGTGACGGCGACGGGCTGGCGTGCCTGGGCCTGGAGCAGGTCAACAGCGCCGAGGGCAACGTGCGCGGGCTGGGCCTGACGCTGTTCACCGACTACGTGTGGCCGTTCGAGGTCACCAGCGCGCTGCTGGTGATCGCCGTCGTCGGCGCGATCGTGCTCGGCCGGCGCCGCGAGGAGCCCGGCGACGTCGCCGGCGGCCGCGGCGATCGCCGCCCGGCTGTCCCCGAGGAAGAGGAGCGCGCATGAGCCTGATGGCGGGCTACGTGCTGGCGCTGGCCGCGGCGCTGTTCGCGGTCGGCGCGGTGGGCGTGCTGGTGCGCCGCAGCGTGATCGTCATGTTCATGTGCGTGGAGCTGATGCTCAACAGCGTCAACCTCACGCTGGTGACGTTCTCGCGGGTCAACGCCAGCCTCGACGGCCAGGTGCTGGCGTTCTTCGTGATCGTGGTGGCCGCTGCCGAGGTGACCGTGGGCTTGGCGCTGATCGTGAACCTGTACCGGTTGCGGGCCTCGACCGACGCCGACAGCGTCGACGCGTTGCGCGCCTGAGATGCTGTTGCTCGCGCAAGCCTCGTTCGTCGCGGCGCCGGCCGGCTCGCCGGCCCAGCTCGCCTGGCTGCTGCCGGTGCTGCCGGCGGTGTCGGCCGCGGTGCTGCTGTTGGTGGGCCGGCGGCTCGGGCGCGGGGCGGGCTGGCTGGCCGTGATCGTCGCCGCGGCCACGTTCGCGCTGGCCGCCTGGATCACCGCGTGGCTGGCCGCCCAGCCCGCCGGCGAGCGCGCCGTCACCCACACCGTCGCCGAGTGGATCGCCGCCGGCGACCTCGAGGTGGCCTGGTCGCTGCTGGTCGATCCGCTGAGCGCCGCGATGCTGCTGTTGATCACCGGCGTCGGCACGCTCATCCACCTGTTCAGCCTCGGCTACATGGCCGGCGACGAGCGGTTCAGCCGCTTCTTCGCGTTCATGAACCTGTTCCTGGCCTCGATGCTGGTGCTGGTGCTCGGCGAGAGCCTGCTGGTGCTGTTCGTCGGCTGGGAGCTCGTGGGGCTGAGCAGCTATCTGCTGATCGGCTTCTGGTTCGCCACCCCCGCCAACGCGTCGGCGGCCAAGAAGGCGTTCGTGCTCAACCGGATCGGCGACGTCGGCTTCCTGGTGGCGATGTTCGCGGTGTTCGCCGCGGTCGGCAGCCTGTCGCTGTCCGAGGTGCTGCCCGCCGGCGAGACCGTGGCCGGGGGCGTGCTCGTGGCCGTCGGGCTCTTGTTGCTGCTGGCGGCCACCGGCAAGAGCGCCCAGATCCCGCTGTTCGTGTGGCTGCCGGACGCCATGGCCGGCCCGACCCCGGTCAGCGCGCTCATCCACGCCGCCACGATGGTCACCGGCGGGGTCTACCTCGTGGCGCGGATGTCGCCGTGGTACGCCCAGATGCCGGGCGTGGGGATGCTCGTGGCGGTCGTGGGCGCGGTGACCGCGTTGGGGGCGGCGCTGATCGCCTGCGCCCAGCTGGACATCAAGCGGATCCTGGCGTACTCGACGATCAGCCAGCTGGGCTTCATGTTCATGGCCGTGGGCGTGGGCGCCTACAGCGTCGGCGTCTTCCACCTGCTGACCCACGGCTTCTTCAAGGCGTTGCTGTTCCTGGCCGCCGGCACGGTCATGCACGCCATGCACGAGCACACCGACATCCGGGTCATGGGCGGGCTGGCCCGTCGCATGCCGATCACCGCCGTCACCGCGGGCCTTGCCACGCTGGCGATCGCCGGCTTCCCGCTGACCGCCGGCTTCTTCTCCAAAGAGCAGATCCTGGCTGCCGCGGCCGACACCCCCGGCGCCGGAGCCGTGCTCGTGATCGGCCTGGCCGCCGCCGGGCTCACCGCGTTCTACATGGCCCGGTGGTTCTGGCTGACGTTCCTCGGCCGGCCCCGGTGGGGCGACGAGCCCGCCCCGATCCCCGAACCCGCGGCCGGCTACCCCGCCCCGGCCCCCGCGCCGCCGCGCGACGTCCACCCCCACGACGGCGACTGGACGATGTCGGTGCCGCTGGCGCTGCTGGCGGTGGCAAGCGCCGCCGGGGGGTTGCTCAACCTCGATGCCGCCGACGGCGTGCTGGCGGGCTGGCTGGCCCCCAGCGTCGTGGCGTTCGAGGCGCACTCCCCGTTGATCGGCCACACGCTGCTGGAGGTGATCGCCGTGATCCTGGCCGTGGGCGGGCTGGCCGTGGGGGCGTGGCGCTACCGTCACGGCCCGCTGGCTCCCACCAGCGCGACCGCCCCGTCGGTCGGGTTCGCGCTGGACGCGTTCCGCGTGGACCATTTGTACCGGACCGTGATCGTCACGCCGGGCCGATGGGTGGCTGAGGGGGCCGCCTGGACCGATGTCCATGTCATCGACGGCGCCGTCACCGGCCTGGCCCGGGGCACCCGTGGCCTGGCCGCCAGCGGGCGCAAGCTGCAGACCGGCTTCGTGCGCAGCTACGTGTTCGCGGTGCTGCTCGGGACGCTGGTGCTGTTGGCACTGCTGGCCGGCGGCAGGCTGACCGGCTTCGTGCTGGGCGCTGTGGGGGTGGGCTTCTAGATGGGCGAGCTGCCGCTGTTGACGTTGCTGATCGTCCTGCCGGCCGCCGGGGCGGTGGTCGTGGCCTTCCTGCCGGCGGAGTCGGCCGCCGTCCACCGGGCGGTGGCCATGGTCGCCGCGGTGGCCACGTTCCTGGTGGCGGTGGCGATGGCGGGCGCCTTCGAGGCGGGCGAAGCCGGCTTCCAGCTCGAGGAAACCGCGTTGTGGATCCCGCAGTGGGGGATCAGCTACCGGCTCGGGGTGGATGGCATCAGCCTGCTGCTGGTGTTGCTGACCGCCTTCCTGATGCCGCTGGTGGTGCTGGCCGGATGGAACCAACACCAGCGCACCAAGGGCTTCTTCATGGCGCTGCTGGCCCTGGAAGCGGCGATGATCGGGGTGTTCCTCGCCCTCGACCTGATCCTGTTCTATGTGTTCTTCGAGGTCATGCTCGTGCCGATGTATGCCCTCATCGGCATCTGGGGCGGGATCCGGCGCCGCTATGCCGCCGTCAAGTTCTTCCTGTACACGCTGGTCGGCGGGCTGTTGATGCTCGTCGCGATCCTGTACCTGTACTGGGCGACCGGGGCGGTCAGCTTCGACTACGACGTCATCCGCGGGGTGGCGCTGAAGCTGAGCTCGACCGAGCAGCTGTGGCTGTTCGCCGCGTTCTTCGCCGCCTTCGCCATCAAGGTGCCGCTGTTCCCGTTCCACACGTGGCTGCCCGACGCCCACACCGAGGCGCCCACGACCGGGTCGGTGCTGCTGGCCGCGGTGCTGCTGAAGATCGGCGGCTACGGGTTCTTGCGCTACTCGCTGCCGCTGTTCCCCGACGCGTCGACCACGCTGGCGCCGGTGCTGCTCGCGCTCGGCGTGATCGGCGTGCTGTACGGCGCGCTGGTGGCGATGATGCAGCGCGACCTCAAGCGGCTGATCGCCTACAGCTCCGTGAGCCACCTCGGGTTCGTGATCCTGGGCGCCTTCGCCCTCAACGGCATCGGGGTGGCCGGCAGCGTGGTCCAGATGGTCAACCACGGGCTGTCGACCGGGGCGCTGTTCCTGCTGGTGGGCTTTTTGTACGACCGGACCCACAGCCGAGCGATCGCCGACTACTCCGGGATCCTCACCGCCACCCCGGTGTTCGGCGGCCTGTTCCTGGTCACGGTGATGAGCTCGCTGGCGCTGCCGGGCCTCAACGGGTTCGTGGGGGAGTTCCCCATCCTGTTGGGCACCTTCCAAGCCGCGCCGTGGGCAGCGGTCCTGGCGGTGTTCGGCGTGATCCTGACCGCCATCTACCTGCTGTGGGCCTACCAGCGCATGTTCCACGGGCCGGTGAGCGGCCACGCCGAGGGCCTGACCGACCTGACCGGTCGCGAGATCGGCGTGGTCGCGCCGCTGGTGGTGCTGATGATCGCCATCGGGCTGTATCCCCAGCCGCTCTACGAGCGGGTGACGCCCAGCGTGGAGTCGGTGGTCGTGCAAGCCACCGGAGCCGACTCGCTCGGTGACGCCGGCGGCTGGCTCGGCGACGCCGGCGCCTGGCTCGGCGGGACCGCCGACGCCGCCGACGGCGAGGGAGGCGACCGGTGAGCGCCGCGATCGTGGCCCAACAGCTGCCCCTCGGCGTGGAGATCCCCGCGATCCCGTGGGCGGCGATCAGCCCCGAGCTGGTGCTGTTCGGCGCCGGCATCCTGGTGTTGCTGCTCGACGCCGCCGGCGACGACCGTCGGGTCAGCTCGGTGGGCGCCCTGGCGGCGCTGCTCGGCGTCGCGGTGCTCGTGGTCGTCACCGGCGAGGACGTGTCGCCGGCGATTCCGGGGCTGATCGCCGCGGCCGGCGTCGCCCAGCTGGCGTTGACCGTCGGGCTGGGGCACCGGCCGCGGCTGCTGGGAGCAGTGCTGACCGTGGGCGGCTTCGCCGGGTGCATCCTGGCCGCCGGGTGGCAGTGGTGGGCCCACAGCCAGGGCGGCGACGTGGCCACCGCCACCCTGTTGGGCGACATGGTCGCCGTCGACGGGGTGGCGCTGTTCACCCGCGTGACGGTGTGCGCCGCCGGGATCATCACCGTGCTGGTGGGCTATGCCTACCTCGAGGACCGGCGCGTGCACCGCGGGGAGTACTACCCGCTGCTGTTGTTCGCCGGCACCGGCATGACGTTGCTGGCCAGCGCCGCCGACCTGCTGATGGTGTTCATCGCCATCGAGATCCTGTCGCTGGCGCTGTACGTCATGAGCGGGTTCGCCAAGCACGACCTGCGCAGCCAGGAGAGCGCGTTCAAGTACTTCCTGCTGGGGGCGTTCTCGTCCGCCTTCCTGCTGTACGGCATCGCGCTGGTCTACGGCAGCACCGGCACCACCAACATCGCCGCGGCCGGGCGCGCCCTGACCGGCTTCGAGGTCCCCGCCACCCTCGGCATCGCGGCGATCGCGCTGTTGCTGGTCGGGTTCGCGTTCAAGGTCGCGCTCGTGCCGTTCCACATGTGGACGCCGGACGTGTACCAGGGGGCGCCCACGCCGGTCACCGGGTTCATGGCCGCGGCGACGAAAGCCGCCGCGTTCGCCGCGTTCCTGCGGGTCTTCGCCGACGGGCTCGCCCCGCTGCAGTGGACGTGGGTGCCCGCCGTCGCCGTCGTGGCCGCCGTCACGATGCTGGTGGGCGCCGTGCTGGCGGTGGTCCAGGACGACCTCAAGCGCATGCTGGCCTACTCGGCGGTCGCCCACGCCGGCTACGCCGCCGTCGGCCTGCTGGCGCTCAGCCGCGACGGCAC
>CAYQMQ010000088.1:0-8345 GCA_964418395.1 uncultured Actinomycetota bacterium | reverse complement strand
TGATCATCGCCGGCCGCGCCCAGCCCAGCTTCCTGGTGTCCAAAGAGCTGCCGCTCGACGACGCGCCCGACGCCTACCACCGTTTCGACCGCCGCGAAGAGGGATACTCGAAGGTCGTGCTGCACCCCTGACGGCGAACGCGGGCGTCACTCGAGCGGTCAGCCCCGCCACGGCCCGAGCCCGGGCGGTCAGCCGGCTGCCCGGTGGAGGTCGGCGTACAAGGACGCGTCCCCGTCGCCGGCCGGGACGCGCTCGCGGCCCACCATCCGGTCGATGATCATGTTCTGGAACCGGTGGAGCGGCTCCTCGAAGCGGTAGCACATCCGCCCGCCCGGATAGGCGGGGTTCGCCACGCCCTGCTGGGCCTCTTGGACGATGTCGATGTCCTCCCGGTTGAGGTGGTCCCAGAAGGCGTCGAGCTCGCTCAGCGCCGCGTCCACCTCGGGGCCGCCGGCGGTGGCACGCGGCAGCGCCAGCGTGGCGCGCTCCCGCGTGCGATCCACCGCCACGGGCTCGACCAGCAGGGTGAAGACGTGGTTGGGCAGCACGGCGAGGCCGGCGTTCGGCGCGATCCACACGAACCGCCCCGAGGCGGCGTCGTTCTCGCCCAAGCCCGGCACCGGCGGCAGGACCTGCCACACCGCGTTCTCGTCGCTCGAGATCGGCGAGGTGCACATGCCGGTGTACATGCCCGGCCCCTGGAAGCGGTAGTGGTCCTCGACCCGGCTGACCTTGGCGAGCTCGGGGTGCACCCACGGCAGGTGGTAGTACTCCATGAAGTTCTCGGCGACCAGCTTCCAGTTGGCGTCCACGTCGTAGTCGCGCTCGGCGACCACGGTCATGTCCTCGAGGCGGTAGCCCGCCAGGCGCGCGGGCAGGTCACCCAGCCAGTCGGCCAAGCTCATCGCGTCCGGGTCGAGGGTGGCGAACACCAGGTGGCCCCACTGGGCGACGCGCACCTCCAGCAACCCGTAGTCGGCCTTGTCGAACCCCTGCACGTGGCCCATGTCGAACAGGTCCCGTTGATCGTGGGGGATGTCGGACCCCTCGAACAGCGGCGCGCCCAGCAGCTGGCCGTCCAGGGCGTAGGTCCACGAGTGGTAGGGACAGCGGAACCGCTTCAGCTGGCACGGCTCGCGCACCAGCCGCGTGCCGCGATGCCGGCAGACGTTGTGGAAGCCCCGCAGGACCCCCTCGCGGTCACGGGTGACGATGATCGACCGGCCGGCGACGTCGGCGACGAACGTGTCCCCGGGGCGGGCGACCCGCTCGGCGTAGCCGACCGCCACCCAGCTGGTCGCGAACACCCGCTCGCGCTCGAGGTCGAAGAACTCCCGGCTGCGATAGGCCTCCGGCGTCAGCGTCTCGGCCTGGTTGACCGGTCGGCGGGTCGCGGCGTAGGTCGCCTCCTGCACAAAGCGCGAGCGGGATGTCTCCTGCATGACCGCCCTCCCCGTGGGTTGCGCTCTGTGATCGCCTGGGTTCTGTGATCACCTGCTGCCACCAATGTCACCGTAGCCCCACCCATTGATTTGATCCAATACCTATTCCACAGCTACTGATACGCTCACCGCATGAGTGTGGGCTTCGATCTCCGGCTGTTGTCGGCCTTCGTCGCGCTGGCCGAGGAACAGCACTTCCGGCGGGCAGCCGAGCGGCTGCACGTCACCCAGCCCGTGCTGTCCCGGCAGCTGCAGCAGCTGGAGCGCGAGGTCGGGGTGCGCCTGCTGGAGCGCACCACCCGCCGTGTCGAGCTGACCGACGCCGGGCGGGTGTTCTTGGACGCCAGCCGCCAGCTGCTGCACGACGCCGAGCGCGCCGCCGTCCGCGCCCAACGGGCGGCCCACGGCGAGATCGGCTGGTTGACGCTCGGGTTCGTGGATTCGGCGGCGTTCGCGCTGCTGCCGGCGCTGCTGCGCGAGCTCGCCGAGGCCCGGCCCGAGCTCACCGTGCGGCTGCGCGAGCTGTCGACCGAGCCGCAGCTGGTGGCGCTGCGCGAGGACGTCGACGTCGGGGTCCTTCGCGAGGTCGACGCCGCCGAGGGGCTGGTGGTGCGTCCGCTGCTGACCGAGCCGCTGTGCGCGGCCCTGCCCCACGACCATCCGCTGGCCGAGCGCGACGGCCTGCGGCTGGCCGAGCTCGCCGACGAGCCGTTCGTGCTGTTTCCCCGCCCGCAGGTGCCGCGGGTGCACGACCACCTGCTGGCGATCTGCGACACCTCCGGGTTCCGCCCCCGCATCCGAGGGCACGCCCTGCAGTACACCACGCTGCTCGCGCTCGTCTCGGCCGGCCAGGGGGTCACGCTCGTCCCGGCCGCCGCGCGGGCGATCCGCCGCCCCGACGTGGCGATGGTGCCCCTGACCGACCGGCACGCGACCTCGCAGCTGTCGCTGGGATGGCCCGAGGGCCCCGAGCCCGCCCCGCTGCGGGCCGTGGTGCGGTGCGCCGAGGAGGTGGCGGCCCGTCTCGCCGCCGACGCCGGCCTCGGCGAGATCCCGGCGGCGGTGGGCTGACCCGGGCGTAGGCTGGCGGGGCATGCGTCTCATCCTGTGGGACATCGACGGCACGTTGCTCCGGGCCGGGCCCGTGGCCGCCGAGATCTTCGCCACGGCCGTGACCGCCGTCACCGGCGTGGACGCCACCGGGCACGGCGTCTCCATGAGCGGCAAGACCGACCCGCAGATCGCGGTGGAGATCCTGGCCACGCTCGGCCTCGACGGGGCGGGAGCGCAAGCCCGGATCCCGGCCATCCTCGATGAGCTCGTCGCCGGCCTGTCCGCCCAGCGGGACCGGGTGCGGCGCGAGGGGTGGGTGATGCCCGGCGTGCCCGAGCTGCTCGCCGAGCTCGACGCCCGGCCGGGGGTGTGCCAGTCGGTGCTGACCGGCAACGTCGCCGCCAACGCCAGGGCCAAGACCGCCGGGCTGGGCCTGGAGGGCTGGTTCGACTGGCGCCTCGGCGCGTTCGGCAGCGACCACGCCGACCGTCGCGAGCTCGTGCGGCTGGCCCGCACCCGCGCCGCCGCGGCGCTGGGCGCCGAGCCGGATCCGGTCTGGGTCGTCGGCGACACCCCGAACGATCTGGCCTGTGCCCGTGCCGGCGGCGCCCGCTGCGCGCTGGTGGCCACCGGCCGGTTCGGCCGCCACGAGCTGGCGGGGCTGGGGGCCGACGCGGTGGTCGACGACCTCGCCGACACCGCCGCGATGGCCGAGCTCTTGGCGGGCTGACCACCTCGGCAGCCGGGCCGCCGGACCCGGTTACCCGCGCACCGACACGATGGTCGCCCCGGTGGGCACGCGCTCGTACAGCTCCACGACGTCGTCGTTGGTCAACCGCACACACCCCTGAGAGGCCGCGTGGCCGATCGACTGCGTCTGGGCCGTGCCGTGGAACCGGATGAGCGTGTCGCCCCCGCCGGGGCGGTGCCAGTTGAGCGCGCGCAACCCCAGCGGGTTGTCCCGGCCCGGCTCGATGCGCTCTGGCATGTCGGCGCCCCAGCCGTCCGGGTCCGGGTTGACCCAGGTGGGCCGGTACCGCTTGCGGCCGACGACGAACTCGCCCGTGGGCGTGGGGCTGTCGCCACCGCCGACCGCCACCGGCCACTCGGCGGCGACCTCCCCATCCACATAGTGATACAGCCGCCGCTCGTTCAGCCGCACCAGCAGCACGTGACGGTAATCATCCCGGGTGCGCGCGGGCGCCACCGTCTCGACGGGCAGCTCGACGTCGGCGTCACCCTCGGCGAACGCGCGGGTGAGACGCGCCACGGCCTGCTCGCGGTCGAGCCGACGGCCGGGCCGGCCGTCGACGATGTCGACCCAGCCGTCGGCGGTGTCGAGCCGGGCGGGCCGCGCCGGCGTCTCGACATCGGCCGCGATCGCCTCCACGCGGGCGCGCACGGCGTCCTCGTCGACGGTGAGGGGCACCTCCACCGTGGCGTCGCCGGCCCCGATCGCGCGGCGCAGGGCCGTGGCGACATCCGGGGTGGCGCCGACGTCGCCGGCCGCCACCCGCCAGCGGCCCTGCTCGCTGCGGACGGTGACCACCCGCTCGGCGGCCTGTTGGGCGCTGCGGGCGAGCTCGCCGGCGACCCCGGCGATGTCCGCCTCGGTGATGTCGGGCTGCACGGCGGTGACGGGCAACGCGACCTCCTCGGCGCGGGCGGCGGCGGCGTCGGCCAGCCGGTCGATGGCCGCCTCGCGGTCAAGCTGGCGGCCCGGCTCGCCCGACTCGGTGACGAGCTCGCCGTCGCGCCAGCTCACCGCCGCGTCTGTGGGGGCGTGATCGACCCGCTCGGCGAGCGCGTCGACCGCCGCGGCGACCCGGTCGACGTCGACGTCGCCGGGCACGTCGACGTGCGGTCCGGCTGTCGCCGGGGCGACGCGGGTGGCGAGCCTGCGCCACAGGGGCGCATCCGCGCGGCGCTCTCGAGCCCGGCGCACCGCGGCGGCGACGTCGACGCCGGCGCCCAGCTCGGCGGGGCTCACCTCGTCGACGACCTCGCCTCCGGCGCGCACGGTGATCGGGTCGCTGAGCTCGTCGGCCACATGGGCCGCCACCTGCTCGCGCGCTCGCTGCACGCCGGCCCCGCCGACGTCGACCCCGCCGATGTGGGTGCCCGACAGCAGTCGCTCGCCCTCTGCGGGCCGCTGGCTGCCGGAGGCGGCCGCGCCGGCCACCACCCCGACGACGAGGACGGCGGCGGCGACAAGGCCCAGCATCGTGACGAACGTTCGGGTGTGGCTTCGCAGACGGAACATGGCAGCGCTTCCCCCAGGTGACGGTGACGGAGGTGACGGTGACGGATCACCCGGATTGACACCGGACCTGTCGCCGCCGTTGCAGCCCGCCCGGGGCCGTGCTCGCTACCCTGACGAACGATGGCTTTGAGGGAGGCAGCGCGGGCACGCGGTTACTTGGAGCATCTCTCGCCGGCTGACGTGGACTGGCTGTCCGCCCAGGCGCGCAAGCCCGGCGAGGCGCACGCCGATGCGGCACGGCGCTTGCGCGAAGACGTCACCGTGCTCGAGGCGACGCTGGCCGATCCGGCCACCGAGCAGGCGCTGGTGCCGGCCGACCCCACCGACGCCGAGCCGCTGCTGCGGGCCTCGCCGTTCGTGCTGTTCGCCGTGTTGGTGCACCGGGTGCACGTCCGGCTGGCCCAGGCCCACCACCTCGAGGAGTGGGTCGGCCCGCGCCAGCGGGTGCCGGTGTTCGCCGCCGGCCAGGTCGCCGAGCTGCTCGACGACGGATGGCACCGGCTGTTCCTCGCCGAGCTCCTGGCCAGCTACACCCATGTGGCCTCCGGGACGATGTGGGTGAGGGGCCACGGCGGCCAGCGGTGGCGCCGACGGGTCAGCGAGCTCGATCCGCGACGGCTTGCCGAGATGCTGCACGTGGTGCCCGAAAGCGAGCACGCCGGCGTGTACCGCCGCCTCGGTGACGTGGCGTTGTTCTTGACCGGGGTGTTCCCCGATCACACCGCAACCCGGCTGTTCCGCGACGTCGAGGTGCGCCAGCTCGCCGCGGCCGTGCCCGACGACGTCGAGGGCGGCTCCCACGACGGCCGGGGGGAGGGGCTGGCCGACGCGATGGCCGCCCGCGGCACCGTGGGGCTGCTGGAACACCTCGGCGGGCGCTGGTACCGCTCGGCTGAGCGGGCCGGCGCCGGCGTCGCCGGCACCGGCCAGGCTCTGCCCGCCATGGCCGAGCGCTTCGGTGACGCCCGCCGGGTGCTGAACGTGCTCGCCGACCGCTATCTCTTCCCGGGCGCTGCCGGCGGCGGCGCGGCGGTGCCACCCGCCTGACCTCTTCTGCCCTCGTCCGGTGTCAGCCGCCGGCGTCGACGGCGACCTCGCTCGCCTCCGGCACCCGGGTCGGTGACATGCCGGCCCGTTCGAGCTGCAGGGCGAGATACCGGGCGTCGCGGACCGCGCAGCCGTAGCCGTCGTTGTTGAGGTAGGCGTACACCGGCGCCTCGGCCGGCCACGCCTCCGCGATCTCGCCGGCGATGCGCTGCAGGCGCGTGTCCCCGTACCCGCCGGGCGGCGAGCCGGTGCCGCCGTGCAGGCGCAGATACCCCCAGCTCGCCGTCGCCCACGTCGGCTGCTGCCAGGCGCTGTCCTGGTCGGCCCACACGAGCGCGGCGTCGTGGTCGGACAACACGTTGGCCACCTCGTCGGTCCACCACGACTCGTGGCGGGGCTCGACGGCCACGGCGACGTCGGCAGGGAAGGCGTCCAGCGCCTGGGCCAACCGCTCGGGGTTGGCTTTGAAGTTCGGCGGCAGCTGCACCAGCACCGGGCCGAGAGCGCCGCCGAGCCGGCGGGCGCGCTCCAGCAGCGTGGCCACCGGCTCGTCGGGGTCCTTGAGCCGCTTGCGGTGGGTGAGGTACTGGCTGGCTTTGACCGCGAAGGTGAACCCCTCGGGCACGGTGGCCGACCACTCGTCGAAGCGCTCGGGTTTGGGCAGCCGGTAGAAGGTCGCGTTGATCTCGACGGTGGCAAAGCGCTGGGCGTAGTACGCCAGCCAGTCGGCCTGGCGCACCGACTGGGGATAGAAGCGCTCGCGCCAGTGACGGTACTGCCAGCCGGACGTTCCGATGATCGCGGTCATGGATCAGCCTCCTCGCCGGGATCGGCAGGCTTCCCGGTCGCGGGCCCCACTACGTCCCGGCGACCCACCCCGTCCTCTCAATCGCAGGCAATCTCAAATAATACGCCCGCTTGTGTTGACACCTTCCCACTCGATCGGTCACACTCCCAACTAGATCAACACAAACAGGCGAGATCCCACACAACGCTCCCCTGCCGGGAGCCCCGCACCGGAGGCCCTGTTGTACGCACCCGAGCGCCAGCGCGAGATCACCCGGCGGGCGCGCCAAGACGGCCGCGTCGAGGTCGCCGCGCTCGCCGAAGAGCTCGGCGTGGCCGGCGAGACCATCCGCCGCGACCTGGGCGTGCTGGAGCGCCAGGGCGTGCTGCGCCGCGTCCACGGCGGCGCGCTGCCGGTGGAGACCTTTGGCTTCGAGGCGCCGGTCGCCGTCCGGGAGACCGAGATGGCCGCCGAGAAGGAGCGCATCGCCAAGGCCGCCCTCGCCGAGCTGCCCGCCGACGGCACGGTGCTGCTTGACGCCGGCACGACCACCATGCAGCTCGCCCAGGCGTTGCCCGACGACTGCCGGCTGACGGTGGTCACCAACTCGCTGCCGATCTCGTTGCAGCTGAGCGGCCATCCCGAGCTCACGCTGTGGGTGGTCGGCGGCCGGGTGCGGGGCACCACGCAGGCGCAGGTCGACCGATGGGCACTGCGGGCGCTGGCCGAGATCCGCGTGGACGTGGCGTTCCTGGCCACCAACGGGCTGTCGGTCGAACGGGGGTTGACCACTCCCGACCTCGCCGAGGCGTCGGTCAAGGAGGCCATGATCGGGTGCGCGCGCCGCGTGGTGGTGCTGGCCGATCACACCAAGGTCGGCGCCGACCACTTCGCGCAGTTCGGCGCGCTGCCCGACGTCGACGTGCTGCTGTCCGACAGCGGGCTGGACGAGGACGATGCCGCCGAGCTAGAACGGGCCGGCCTCGTGGTGGTGCGCGCGTGATCGTCACCCTTACCCCGAACCCCAGCCTGGACCGCACGGTCGAGGTGGCCGAGCTGGTGCGCGGGGCGGTGCTGCGCGCCGATGCCCAGCATCTGGACGCCGGCGGCAAGGGCGTCAACGTCGCCCGGGCGCTCGCCGCTCACGGCCACCCCACAACCGCGGTGGTGCCGCTCGGCGGGCTCGACGGCGACGAGCTCGGCGCGCTGCTGGAGCGCCTCGAGCTGGCCACGAGCGTGGTGGCGGTGACGGGGGCGACGCGGTCCAACCTCGCGGTGGTCGAAGCCGACGGCACCACCACCAAGCTGAACGCCGCCGGCCCCGAGCTGAGCGAACCCGAGATCACCGCCCTGCTCGAGGCCACGCGGCACGCCGCCGTCGACGCCGACTGGGTGGTGGCCTGCGGCAGCCTGCCACCCGGCGCCCCGGAGGCGTTCTACGCCGAGCTCACCTCGTGTCTGCGCCGCGAGGGCCGCCGCGTGGCCGTCGACGCCAGCGGGGCGCCGCTGCGCGCGACCCTGCCCGCGGGACCGGACCTGATCAAGCCCAACCACGAGGAGCTCGCCGAGGCCGTCGGCCATCCCGTGATCACCGTCGGCGACGCGGTCGCCGCCGCGCGCGAGCTGCGCGGGGACGGGGCCGGCGCGGTGCTGGTCAGCCTCGGCGCCGACGGCGCCCTGCTGGTGGACGCGGCGGGAGCCGTGCACGGCACCTGCCCGGTCGAGGCCGTGCGCAGCACCGTCGGCTCCGGCG